>JAVBJY010000077.1:0-8136 GCA_031546735.1 Eubacteriales bacterium | reverse complement strand
ATCGTCGACGACCAACACCTTGGCATGGGGTGTCGAGCCGAATTGTATGTCCTGCTCGGCGTTGTCCTCTTCACACAAAATACCGACCCGTAGCGGGAGCCGAATGAAGAAGGTTGACCCTTTTCCGTAGACACTCTTTATCGATATACTGCCCTTCATGGCGGTACAAATGCGCTCGGTGATGACAAGCCCAAGACCTGTGCCAATGACATTTTTATTTTTGCGCAAATCAAGTTGCTCAAAAGGCAAAAACAATTTGTCAATATCTTCTTCTTTAATGCCAATGCCCGTGTCTGTGATGTCAAAACACAGCATTTCATTGTCGACGTATGCACGGAACTGCACGCTCCCTGCTGGCGTGTATTTGATTGCATTTGTAACGATGTTGTTGATAATTTGGCGAATGCGGTTCTCGTCGCCTATGATGTGCTTTGGCAAGTTCTCCGATATCTCAAATGAAAAATGCAAGTCTTTTGCTTCTGCAATGCCGCTCATGAGGTATTGCAGGTTATGGAGAAGGGAATGCAAGTCGAAATTGGCATCCGAGAGGGTTAATTTCCCCGCCTCAATTTTAGAAAAGTCGAGCACGTCATTGATGATTGCAAGCAGTGAATCGGAAGATTTTTTGATGTTAAACAGAAAATTTTGTTGACGCGGCGTCAGTGGCTCGTGCCCAATCGAATCGAGTAGCCCGATAATTGCATTCATCGGCGTTCTGATTTCGTGAGACATATTGGCGAGAAAATCTGATTTTGTGCGATTTGCAAGTTCTGCCTCGTCTTTCGCCTGAAACAACGCCGTTATATCGTGCATCACCACAAGAACCCCGGCGAACACATCCGCTTCTTTGTGAAAGGATAGAATATTTACTTCATATTGATTTTTTTCGGTTGAAACCTCTAGCTTTTTCTCTGTTCGGCTATGATCCCGCTCGATGGCAATGCTTTTAATGGTCGCGGTCAGTTCTTCGGTAAAAGCCGCGGGATGATAGCGTTCTACGATAAAATCCAGATCGCGCCCCTGCAAAAGAGGGATTTCTTTCGCTGGGATGATCGTTGAGATGGAGTGGGTACAAAGCAAAAATTTCAGCTTTTCATCAAATACAAATATGATGTCTGGGCATGATTCAAGAAGCAACTTGGTGTACATCTCTTGTTTCTGCTTTTCAGTGGTGATTGTCCTATTTAAGTTTAGCTGTGTTGCCGCGTTCAGTTCTATAATTGCATTTCGATTTTCACTAGCGCGCAATTGCCTTGCTAGCTTGACGTTTTCACGCATAGCATCGTTTAACTTTTTTAGCAATTGGTCGTATTCGTCTCGTGAAATGACAGGTGCTTCGTCTCTCGTATCCATGGCGTTTATCACCTCAATATTCCTTTTTAATGGCAAAGCTTCAACAACTAAATCACAAGTATCACCAATGAATAATTATGATATCTGTTCGTTGGGATGCCATCTGTAACCGAGGTTGGGCATAGTTCGCCACCGGCATACCCCATCATAAACGGAGCCTTTACGTTGTGCCGTATGTATTCAGACTCGGCCAACGGCGTGCTCCCGAGTACCATCCGTCGAACAATACAAGGCAACAACAACACGCCGTTCACATCTGGCATGGCGTTGACTTCTTCGATTTTTTGCATCACGGTGGCGAGCACATCCTCGGGACTGCATGTCGAAAAAACAAACCGTGAATTTTCGTCCATATTACCGCGAAAGACAGCCGCGCCCTCCGCTGTGAAATACGAGAGAACGCGCATAACTGCAACCCCGTCATAGTCTGACCGACTTTTAAAATCAATCTGAAAGGGAACAAACAAGAAGTTCTTAACCGGTATATCGTCGCCCGCAAACCCAAGTTCTTTTAGGTATTGATATGCATTTATATTGTTGATTTCATATACGATGGAACCGTCCGACTTCGTGATTTCGCCCTCATAGGGCGTAACGTTATTTTTTGGAAACGTTCCAATCAAAAATCGTGGGTTGATATTTCCATAACAAAGCACAAATGACATCGCCGCTCGGTCACTTGCCCCGTTATAAATTGTTTCGCTACCCGCAAATGAGAGTGTATCATCTAGTGCGGGCGTTCCGAAGATTGGCGTATCCGGCGCAATTTGCCCCCATACATCGATATATGTATCACCTGTATACGGCATGGTGATGGTCGGAAACACCAACACAAGCTTTGGTTTATCCGGCATACCCTTTGCCACTTGATCGTAAGCGGCTTTTGTCTTTTCGGCGATGCCCTCATCTAAACACGGCGTGATCCCTGCTCTGAACTGCACGTCATCGGAGGTAATGACAAAAATGGTGAGCATCAGTTCACCGGCTTCTCCATTAACAGCCTGTGATGCCGTGGTTGCACCCACCAAATCAAACGGCAGGTTTTCGCATACAAATTTCAATGCACCTGTCTGAATAAATTCTGTGTGGCACATGATAATGCCAACTGTGTTTTCAAGCAACGTTATCTTTTCGTCCAACTGCGCCTTAAGCTCTGCCAAGGCGATTGCCCCATCATCGACTTCATATGTATAAATACTTGCACATGTTATCACAGCAAAACCCCCTATTTTTCTGATACTTCGTCCCGTTCCAACGTTGAAATCTATACGGTTTATTATACGTTCAAACAAACCAGTCGTCAATATTGTTTCACCTATGCGTATGGAGCACCGCGACTTGCCGTAGCTTGGAACGGTGCGAAGCACGTTCCTAATACATTAAAAAAAGCGAGTCAACTTCGACTCGCTTCTTTCTCTCTTTTTATGATCAGTGCTTACTCTATTTCATCGGTTCTACCTATTGAACGTCTGCTTCTTTGTAATAGCCGCTATCAATCAAGACTGTTTTGTAGTTTGATTTGTCAACGCTTACTGGTTCGCATAGGTATGAAGGAACAACTTTCACACCGTTGTCATATGTTTTGGTATCATTTACTTCGGCTTCTTTGCCTTGTAAAACAGCGTCAACCATGCTTGCGCATTTCGCTGCTAATACTCTTGTGTCTTTGAAGACCGTGCTGTATTGTTCGCCTGCGATAATCGATTTAACAGAAGCAACCTCTGCATCCTGTCCTGAAATAAATGGAAGTGGTTTGTCAGCCGCGCCGTATCCAACTGCTTTTACAGCCGCCAAAACACCGATCGAGATACCGTCATATGGTGAAAGGATGGCATCAACTCTATCTTTTGCATAGAATGCTGTCAATATGTTTTCCATACGTGTTTGTGCTGTTGCGCCGTCCCATCTTAATGTTGCCACTTTGTCCATGCCCATTTGACCACTCTTCACAACCAATTGACCCTTGTCGATGTATGGTTGTAACACGCTCATCGCGCCGTCGTAGAAGAAGTATGCGTTGTTATCGTCTGCTGAACCACCGAAAAGCTCGATGTTAAATGGACCTTCTTTGCCTGATGTCAAGCCAAGCGCTTCTACAATACTGGTTGCCTGTAGCACGCCTACTTTGAAGTTATCAAACGTTGCATAGTATGTAATGCTATCGCTGTTTCTGATCAATCGGTCGTATGCGATAACCTTTACGTTGTTGTCTTTTGCTTTTTTGAGTACGTCTGTAAGGGATTCGCCATCGATAGATGCGATAACCAATACGTTACAACCTTTTGTAATCATGGTTTCAAGCTGTGAAATTTGGTTCGGGATGTCGTCTTCTGCATATTGCAAATCGACTTCATAGCCTTTGCTCTCCAAGACGGATTTCATGTTGGCACCGTCTTGAATCCAACGTTGTGAAGATTGTGTCGGCATCGCAACGCCTACTTTTCCTGAAACAGTGGCTGGTTTGTCTGCCGCTGCTTGATCGGTTGCTTGTGTTGCGGCTGCTGGGTCTGCCGCTGGCGCTGATTGTTCTGGCGTTTTTGGCGCACCACCACATGCGGCCAAGGAAAGTGTGAGTGTTGCCGCTAACAATAACGATACTAATTTTTTCATATGTTCTCCTCCTTATTTTGGCATGATTGCCATTTTTTATATTATAGCATCCTATACTGTAACATTCAATAAAATTCGAATCAAAGGCATAACGACCCATTGTGCGAATCCTTAGAACCTGTACACGAGTAGTGAAGCGTAAACGCTTATTTGACAGAAGATTTTGACTTGGAGTACACATCAAATGTAACCGCCAATAACAGCACCGCGCCTTTTACAACCTGTTGCCAGTCGACCGAAACGCCAAGGATAGACATACCGTTGTTGAGCACGCCCATGACCAACCCGCCGACGATAGCGCCGATGATGGTGCCCACGCCGCCTGCGGCAGATGCGCCGCCGATATAACATGCGGCAATGGCGTCAAGCTCGAAGCCCGAGCCCGCTTTTGGTGTAGCGGCATTTAATCTGGCCGCCACGATAATACCGGCAAGTCCCGCCAAAATGCCCATGTTTGTATACACAAGGAACATCACTTTCTTTGTCTTGACCCCCGAGAGCTTGGCGGATTTTTCGTTGCCGCCGAGTGCATACACATGCCGCCCTACGATTGTCTTGTTTGCCACAAATGTGTAAATACCAACCAAAATGACAATAATCAATAGTACCGCTGGAATACCGTTGTAAAGCGCAAGCTCGATCGTGAAGAAGTTAATCACAGCCGCAACAAGGATTACTTTGATTAGCAAAACCGGCGTCGAATCAATTTCGAAGCCATATTTTCGTTTGTTGCTTCTGGCCTTCAGTTCGAATAAGAAATAGGCAATGGTGGCAACAATGCCCACCAAAACTGCTACAACGTTGAGTGTCATTGCTTTTCCAAAAAATTCGAACGGGATCTTCGCTGTTTGAAAGATGAACCCCTGTGCGCTATATTGGAACTCTTTTGGATATTGAGAAATGGTCTGGCCTTTTAAGATCGCCATGGTAAGACCGCGGTACATGAGCATACCCGCCAATGTAACGATGAACGCCGGAATCCGTATGTATGCAATGAAAAGACCTTGAAATGCACCCGCCAATGCGCCGATCGCAAGACAAATCAAGATGCCAAGCCAAAACGGCAACCCGAGTCTCACGATGAGTATGCCCGAAATGGCGCCGATAAAGGCAACGATAGAGCCAACAGATAAATCGACATTGCCTGTAATGATACAGAACAACATACCGATTGCCAAAATGAGTACATACGCATTTTGGGATACAAGATTGGAAATGTTCATCGGCAACAGCAATGTGCCCTTTGTGATAATCTGGAAGAAACACATCAGAACAAAGAGGGCTATGATCATGCCGTACTGCCTTATGTTACCGCTAAAAAGTTTTTTAAGATTGTCCATTGCCTCGTCCCCCTAATTACTTTGTAGTATGCATTTCATAATGCCTTCGGAGCTGACGTTCTCTTTGTCAAGCTCACCGACGACTTTTCCTTCGTTGATTACATAGACTCGGTCACTCATGCCAAGCAACTCGGGTAACTCGGACGAAATCATGATAATCGACTTGCCTTGGCTGACCAGTTGGTTGATGACTTGGTAAATTTCGTACTTGGCGCCGACGTCGATGCCTCTTGTCGGTTCGTCCAAAATCAAAATATCAGGGTCGGCCATAATCCACTTGCTAAGCACGACTTTTTGTTGGTTTCCGCCGCTTAGGTTGCCAGTGAGTTGGGTGATGCCATACGACTTGATGTTAAGCTTTTTACGATAGGACTCGGCTTCCACCACTTCCTTGTTTGAATCGATAACCGTATGACGGCTTATTTTCTTTAAGTTAGGGAGAGAGATGTTTGCCCTGATGTCATTGATGAGAATGAGGCCGTATGTTTTTCGATCCTCTGATACGTAGGCGACGCCGTTGTCGATGGCCTCGGTCACGCTATTAAATTTCACTTCTTTGCCATCTTTGTATATTTTTCCGTGGATTTTGGTGCCGTAAGACTTGCCAAACAGACTCATGGCAATCTCGGTGCGCCCCGCGCCCATCAACCCTGCAAAACCAAGTACCTCTCCTTTTTTCAGATTAAAGCTGACATCCTTTATGATTTGCCTGTTTTCGTTGTTTGGATCATGTACAACCCAGTTTTTGACTTCGAAACAGACGTCTCCTACCTTTGTATCCCGCTTTGGAAATCTGTCTTCAAGCTGTCTGCCGATCATGCCGCGAATAATTCTATCTTCGGTTATCTCGTCTTTCGATTTGTCTAACGTCTCGATTGTTTTTCCGTCGCGAATGATGGTGATGCTGTTACACACCTTTGTAATTTCGTTTAATTTATGAGAGATCATGATGAGGGTCAACCCGTGCTTTTGCAGATCGCGCATCAGCTCGAGAAGCTTGTTGCTCTCTTCCTCATTTAAGGCGGCTGTCGGCTCGTCTAGTATTAACACCTTTACATTTTTGGAGAGCGCTTTTGCAATCTCTACCAATTGCTGTTTGCCGACGCCGATGTTTGAAATGAGTGTATTGGGATTTTCCTTCAAGCCGACCTTTTGCATTAATTGTTTGGCGGCGACGGAGGTTTTGTTCCAATTGATGACGCCAGCGCTACTGGCCTGCTCGTTGCCTAAGAAAATATTTTCGGCGATAGACAAGTGCGGAGAAAGCGCCAGCTCTTGATGGATAATGGCAATGCCGACGGATTCGCTGTCTCTGATTGTCTTAAACTTGCATGTCTCGCCATTATAGATAATGTTGCCTGTATAACTACCATATGGATACACGCCGCTTAAAATATTCATAAGCGTGGACTTGCCTGCGCCGTTCTCACCGCATATGGCATGAATCTCGTTATCCATTACTTTAAGCTGCACATTAGACAATGCCTTTACGCCTGAAAATTCCTTTGTTATATCCGACATTTCCAGTATCACATTCGGCATTTTAACACCCCCCTAGAACCTGTTTAAAAACTATCCCGCAGAATAATTTCGTGCGGAATCACAACACGAACCTTTTCTTTTCTGTTATCCGAATCTAGAAGCAATTTTGCACTGATGACACCCATAAAATCGGAATGAATCCGAACCGTTGACAAATTGGTGCTGGCGAAGGTAGCCGCCGGTATGTCGTTGCAACTGATGATAGACATGGTGCCCGGCACGGCGATGTTGGCCTCTTGTAGCGCCCGAAGGGCACCCATCGCCAACGTATCGCTTGCGACAAAGACACAGGTCGGCAAGTCGGTTTGGTTGCCGATGATCGATTTCATCATGGCGTACCCATCGTTGTAGCTGAATTTTCCAATTCTGACATAGTTGGCATGATAAAGCCCTGCACGATTCATGTATTCAAAAAAAGTGGTCTCGCGCTCATCGATTAAAACCTTGTGAGAATCGACGACATCTTCACGCCCGCCGATAAACCCGATCTTGCTATGCCCTCTTTCGCATATTGCGTCTAGCACATCACAGGTTAACTGCCTAAAATCGACGATGACACTATCGTACGCAAAGTTTTTTGAGCAATCATGTACCAAGACGACACGATTGGCCTGCTTGGAAAACCTAGCAAAACACTCTTCCGAAAACTTGCCCAACACAATAAGCCCTTGAAACTTTCTGTCAACCGATAAGAATGTATGTCCGTCTTTATGGTTATAGAACTTTTCCAATGAAATATGGTTCGCTTTGCATTCGTTTTCGATGCCAAGACGAATCGTTAAAAAAAACGGGTCATTAATCTCATCTTCTTCATCGTACCAATGCACCAGTGCGTATGGGTTAGCTGTTTGGGTTCCACCTCTTTCCGGTTTTTGATAGGCGAGTTGTTCGGCCGCTTCGAATATGCGCGTCCTCGTCTGAAACGTCACCTTTATCGTCTCGTCAGAATTAAGCACTCTTGACACAGTTGCGGCAGACACGCCTGCCAATTTTGCTATATCACGTATAGTAGCCATAAGCTCCACCTCGAATCTACACAAATCGTAACACAAATGGTATAAAACGTCAATCATTTTTAGTAAATTTTATATGTTTACTAAATTATATTTTTGATGTTCGTTGATCTTTTTACCATTGTTTCGTTTTTAATGAATTGAATAGTATACGACTTGCCCAAAATCGCCGTGACTTGTTTACTAAACAGTATTCTGGCACAAAAAAAGGATTTGCATGGCGCGTCAACGCACATACAAATCCTTTTTTATCTGTTATGAAAGTACTTTATGAATTG
>JAVBJY010000108.1:0-8131 GCA_031546735.1 Eubacteriales bacterium | reverse complement strand
TCACTGTTGCCTATTTGTCTGTTTTAATGATGAGTGTCGATGACTTTGATACACGCATCAAAAGCCTCATTACAAAAATGGCACAATATTTTGATTCGAAAGAGGTGCATTTTAAAGTACAGGCCAGCAATCGTCTTTCGTTCTACGAGATCAAACATCATTTGGTGAAACAGGAAGAACGGTATGAATTTGACGACCATCATCTTGCACTGGCACCGCATGACCTTTTTGATATTTTTCAGACAAACGAATATATCATTACGGAAGAGTATGACGGGCTAGATGAAAGGCTATCGTTCTTTAAAGACAACGATCCTACGGCCGCTTATCTCCATGTCGGGTTGAAAATCGTGTACAATTCCGCCCTCTGTGGCTACCTGTTTTTTGATACTCCGAAGCACTCTTCCCTCTTACATGACGACGACGAATATGATACCGAGTTTATTTTGACACTCCAAAACATCATCGTAATGGCTGTAGAGGGGTATGTGCTAAACAACATTTCCAATCTTTATTCTATTTATATGCATGCCATTTTTAGCGCCAATAAAGATTTGGTTTTATTGCTCGACCCAGACGGCAACATCCTCGACACAAACGAAGCGGCCTATTACAAAAAAGAGTCCATCGGTCTCAATATACTCGACATCCTAGACAATCTACCTGACGATGAAAAAGGACCTATCGATTCAGATATGGTTCGAGAGCAATTTGAGCAGATAAAGTCGACGGGCAAGGCCGCCCATTATCAAAACAGTACACGCAAAGACATCATCTTTGATACAGAATACTACCCGATTGTAGGCGAAGATAAAATAACATGCGCCATTTTATGCATTTCACGAAACATTACCGAGAAAATTAATTTGCAGCGCGAACTGGATATGCAACGGCAACGAATTAACTTCATGCTGAGTAGTTTGCCCATTTCGTTTTTTGTGTTTGACAAAGACTTAAATTTGATCAACCTCATTAGCGATGAGTTAACGCCAGATGACTGGCAAAATTTAATGGACAATGCCCCCAATCAGGTGCAATCGATCAAAAATACATTTAACGACGTACCATCGACATTTTTAACCAATCGCCAAAATCGTTACTTTACCACGTATACCTATCCGTACCGTGAAGATGGCGAAATAAAATATGGCTTGGGCATTGTATTTGATACGACCGACAGCTATCTATCCGAATTTGCTGCCAAAAAGACAGCATCCCGCTTTGAAATGACAGTCAATGCAATCAATATTGGGTTTGTTGAATATAATTTAACGAAGAATCGATTTGCCTACGATGACACAACAAAGTTGTTGTGTGATATTCAACAAGCAGACACCCGTGACCTAGACAACCTAGACAATGTGATTCTGCACAGGTTGATTGGCAACAAAAATGTAAACGAAATTAAAAACAACTGTGTCGTAGACAAGGACAACAAATGCTTTGTAAACAACGGCATCGTCTTAAAAGACGGTACAGAGCGGCAACTTCTCACGTGGTTTTATTATGTAAAGGAAAAAGATTTGCACGGCGAATCTGAGCCGAAGCTAATCGGCATCACCAGTGACTATACAAACCAATACGAACAGGATAAAAAAATAATCGTCGAAAAAGAAAAAGTGGAATCAGAACTGGCCATTAAAAGCGAATTCCTTTCGCGCATTGGTTATGAAATCCGTACGCCGATGAATGCCATTATTGGCATGATTAAAATTGCAAAACGTTCGAAAGATATCTTGAAAATACAAAGCTGTTTCGAAAAAATTGAAATTTCCACCATGCATTTGTTGAGTATTATTAACGATGTTTTGGATATTTCTAATATCAATACTGGAAAGCTGACCGTCTCTAATGAAGAATTTGATTTTGAAAATTTTGTCATGGAGACCGTAAGCATCGCCAGCATGCAAACAGAAGAAAAGCGCCAAGAGATAACCGTGAAAATCAGCCCCGGCATCCCAAAAGAACTCTATGGGGATAAGATGCGTTTAAACCAAGTGATTCTGAATTTGATGTCAAATGCCATTAAATTTACACCAGATGATGGCAAAATCGGTCTTACGATTGATGTGGAAAGCACCGAATTTGATGCCATCGCCTTAAAGTTCTCGATTTCGGATACGGGCATCGGCATGTCTGACGCGCAGATTGACAAGATTTTTGGCACCACATACCAACTGTCCAATCACTTCGACAACAACGGCCTTGGGCTTGTCATCACAAGAAATATCATTGACGCTTTAAATGGTAGAATTTGGGCAGAAAGCAAACTAGAACAAGGCACAAAAGTCTCGTTTGTCATTCCTCTTAAAATCGTAAACGAGAAACATTCTATCGAACTGCCAAGTGATTTGCGTGAAGAGGATGTTAAGGTGCTCATATTGGATGCGGACAGCGAAGCCCGCGAAGAAATGAAGCTGATTTTAGATAGTTGCAAGTTTAATCATGACATTACCAGTGACAGCACCCTTGCCATCAACATGGCTAAATTCGCTTCCGACGAGAATGACCCATATAACGTGATCTTCGTAGATTGGGAAATGTCCGATATGGAAGGCATTGAAATCATTACCAAAATGATTAAAAACTCTGTCGACAGCGCCATCATTGTGATGACCTCTATGTATGATTATGAAGAAGTAAAAAAGCAGGCGTTTAGACTGGGCATCAACAAAGTGTTGTCAAAGCCGCTGTATCCGTCAATCATTGTCAATTCTATTATTTACTCGGTTAAAAAAACAACCCTTATGACAGAAATTGATTACCCAGGCGAATATAACTTTGATGGGTTTAACATCCTTGTGGTAGATGACATCGACATTAACGTAGAAATTATAAAAGAACTACTGGCGCCGACCAATATAACGATGGATGTTGCTTACAGCGGTGTTCAAGTTGTCGAACTGTATAAAAGCAATCCACTACGCTATAGCCTCATTTTAATGGACATACAGATGTTTGATATGGACGGCTATACCGCCACAAAAGAAATACGAAACAGCGGTCTGCCCCGCTGTAAAAATATACCGATTATTGCCCTCACCGCTAATTTTAGACTAGAGGATGTAGAAATGGAAGAATCTGCTGGCATGAACGGTCACATTGATAAGCCGATTAGCGAAACAGAGTTGCTCCAAACCATCAAAAAACACCTGAGCAAAGATATCTCAAAGCCAACAAGCGTATCTATATCCGAAGGCCCTTCTGCCAACCTTACCAAATTATCGTTGCCGGGCATTGATGTCTCAACAGGCCTAAGCCACGTAGACAACAAGACAAATTTGTATATTCGATTGCTTCGAAGCTTTAAAGATTCAAACCATTTGATTGACATAAAGGCATACGTTTCGGAAGGCAACCAGAAAGAGGCACTTTCAGAAGCATATTCCATCAAAGGTGTTGCTGGCAACCTTGGTCTTTACAATTTGACAAATGCAGCCGGAAGCATTTATGACGTCATCAAATCCGGGGTAATGGAAATACACGGTCCCGAGTTTTTATATTTTGAAAAAGTCTATGACGAAACCATTCGAAGCATCGATGTGATTTTGAAAAGAGACAAATTATAGCGACAACATACTCCACGTGGAGTATAACAATCCCTAGAAAAGAGGACATCAAAGATGATTGATATAATGGTAATCGGCAACGGCCCTGCGGGGCTGTCTGCTGCCATCAACGCCGTGGCGCGAAACAAAACCGTCTGTGTACTGGGTAAAAATATCCAGTCGAACAGGCTGTATAAAGCAGAACTGATCAACAACTACTTGGGGTTCCCTAATGTAACAGGAAAAGAGCTACTAGAAATCTTTGTCGGTCACGCCAAAGCACTCGATATCGACATGAAAGAAGGTCGTGTGCTCCAGATTTTATCCATGGGCGATTATTACTCGATTCAATTTGAGAATGATTTTTTTGAAGCGAAAACCGTCATCATAACGACAGGCATTAGCAGTGGAAAACGAATTGCGGGCGAGGCTGATTATTTAGGCAAAGGCGTCAGCTACTGCGCCACTTGCGATGGCATGCTCTATCGAAACAAAACCGTCTGCGTCATTGGCGAGACAACCGAAGGCGTCGAAGACGCAAACTTTTTAAGCGAAATCTGCGAGAAGGTGTATTACCTGCCCACTCATGACAAGCAGGCGCTCTCGCACCTGAATAGCAACATAGAAATTGTAGACGGCAAGGCACTTGAAGTCATCGGCGATGACTTTGTTACCGGCTTAAAGACATCAACTGCTCTCATTCCTTGTACGGGCGTATTTTTTGTGAAGGCGGTGACACCGCTCTCTCAAGTCATCTATGGATTAGAGACCGAGAACAACCTCATATCCGTCAATACCGCCATGGAGACCAATTTGGCGGGTGTGTTTTCCGCCGGTGATTGTACTGGTGCGCCTTATCAGATTAGCAAGGCGGTTGGCGAAGGGCTTGTGGCGGCGCAGAGCGCTGTTAAGTTTTTAGATCGGAAGAAATAAACAACGCCGCCGCAAGCGGACGATGGATAATCGTTCGATTGCGGCGGCGTTGTTTATTTTATATCAATAGCGATTCTCCGTGTTTTCACACAGTCTGATAAATTTCACATAACTTAGAGCATTACAAACTGTTTTTCTTTTTTTAGTTTAGCCATAAGTTCTAATGCAACGCTGGCTCCTTTATCGTAGTAATCTCTCATTTCTTCAAATGACATATTTTTGGTCATTTCATAGTTGTATTCTCGGATTTTGTGAATATCGTCAATTGTAAACTCAGAGCTAATCTCAATTGTTTTCATCTCAATCATCTCCTAGCATCAAAGTATTGGGAGGGTAGATATCAATTGTCTTATAGCCATTTAATAGACTGATTGCACGCACGCCGTTGATGGTTTTTACATTAACCATGTGTTTGAAATTCCATGATACAATTATATCGCAATCATGCGTAACTGCAGCGGCGATATGCAAACAATCATCACGGCTTTTTTCGGTGAGTATGCCTTGCATAATAATTTCACTTGCTAACGCTTTCATTTCTGGTGTGATTTCAAGTAATGTAAAATCAATATCATTCAAATGGCGTAGTAAATGCGTTCTCTTTGGTTCAGAGCATCTTGCAACTTCTTCCATAACAAGTTTGGATATAAACACTTCATAATGTTTATTTTTTATTTCTTTCCATAACTGCAACGTGTCATTCATTTTATTTACAGCATCGTCTTGCTGCAGATGGCTTATAACGGATGTGTCCAAATATATTTTTAATCTTCGCACCTAGCATCCCCCAGTCTTTTTAAAATGATTGCCCTCACTTAATTATAACACTGATTTTATAAAACACAAACGCTAAATGCTGACCGTTACAGGGTTTCAGACTACTTTTTATTTGTAGGCAATAGAGAAAGGTGTGAGCGTAAGTGAACTTGCACACTTGGCTCATTGCCATCACTGCCCTTTTTTAGGCATTGCCTTATTCTGTTCGTATCGCCGACAGTGCGCTTAACTTCATCGCACGTCTGGCCGGAAAGTAGCCTGACACAAGCCCGATTATACTCGAAAAAACAAGCGCTGCCACACACAACTCGACTGGAATAGACGAAACCTTCTCCATTTGCGAAAATGACATACTACTCAAAAACAGAATTTTCGAATTGTTTAAGACAACCGAAATAATCAGGCTAAACCCAATGCCAATCAACCCTCCGACAAATCCAATTGTCGTCGCTTCCACTAAAAATATCTTTTTGATATCTTTTATATCTGCGCCGATCACCTTCATGACGCCAATTTCTCTCGTCCGCTCATAGATAGACATAATCATTGTGTTTGTGATGCCGATGGCCGCGATAAACAAAGAGACCGCCCCAACCGCACCCAACATGGCTTGCAAGCTATTTGACACTTCTTGCATCGATTTAATCCAGTCCATTTGGGTATAGGCGCTAAACCCCATCTTTTCGATTTCTTCCTTAACAGGCAAGACGTCATCTATGCTTTGGCATTTTGCCATCACCTCTTGGTAACCCTTCGGTGTATTTTGCTGTCTTGCGCCTGGTGACTGGCTTTTTTCATAGTTGGTTTTTTCTGTAATGATTTTTTGCACCTGTTTAATGGGCATGTATATGCGGTAATCCGTATCATAAGAGCCCGATTTTAGAAGCCCAACCGCTTCTACCGTATAGGGTTTGACTTTCTTTACGGTGCCCGCGTCGTTGGGGGTTTTCATCCCATAGTTAAAATCATAGGTCATCTGTAGCCTGTCATGCATAACAGAAACTTTCGGCGGTTCCCGTTCTTCTGGGTTGCCACCGCCCATCATCTGCATACTTCTATCATTGGGTCGATAAAAACTATAAGGCACCTCCCCCCCAAACACAGCGCTAAATTTGGTCCCATCATCATCGTCTAACAATCTGCCTTCTTCTAGGTTAAACGTAAACTCCTTCATCGCCGCAGGCTCGATGCCGTATATGGAGGTGTCGGCGATATATTTGCCACTTATAAACCGGACATTCACGTTTAGCGTGGGCGTAACGGTTTTGATGCCTTTGAGATGCCGCAGTTGTTCGACCACTTTGTCGTTTAGCTCGGTGGATTTGGAGTTATATGCAGTTGTTGCGTCATAGCTGTAATAATTCGGATTGTTTACATTGATGACCGTCATATCCCCCATGTTATCCATTTGTTTGTCAAAGCTTTCGTTCATGGCGATGCCGAGCGATATCATAATGATAATCGCGGATGCACCCACCACCACACCCAAAATCGTGAGAAATGTACGGAGCTTACGCTTGAAGAGATTTCGAATGGCCATCGCAATCACATCAATATTACTCATAAAAATCCAGACCCTTCTGCTTTCTGATTTTTTTTCTTATAAACTTTACGACGAAGAACACGACCACACCAAACGCGACAGCGCCAAGCCAAAAGAATTTATTTTTTAGCACATTGGTAATTTTGGTCATCAGAGAGACAGCTTCTGGCTGACCGCCCCCATCTTGCGCCCCGACGTCTACGGGTGGCGGGGCATCCGTAATATTGATTTTAAAATCTTGTGACGTCTTCACGCTTGCGCCATTTGTATCGTCATACGAAATCACAATTTTTCCAGCCTGCTCGCCTGTGGCGTTTGGTATAAACACACCATCAAAATATTCGCTGTTGCCCGAATCAAAGTTGCCGTAAAACATGCTCGCATTGCTTGTGTCAAAATTGCCTTCTAGCTTAATCATCAGGTTGCTCAGTGTTACTTTTCCTGTATTATAAATTTGAAAGTTGACGGGCACCGGTTGCCCAACATAGCCTTCTGCGGGAATGACAATCTCACTGTGGTCTAGCTTCGACACCTGCTTCACATTGATACCAACCAACTCAGACGTCGTCAGTGGATTGCCTTCTGCGTCTTCGTATTCGAATTTTACAATGATCGTGTACGTTCTGGCCAATGCATCTGGCACGGTAAACATATGGAATACGTGGCTTACTTCGCCTTTCGGCGCGATGCTATCGATGTAGAATGTATTGCTCGAATTGTCTGGGGAAAACACATTGCCCTTCTCTTCTGTTTTTTCGTCTACGGTGATGTACAGCTTTATGTTCTCTACGGACTTCGTGCTGTGAGAGTTTTTAAAGGTCATGAAGAGGTCGAACTTTTTGCCCGCTTCTACAATCAGTGGATTCGTTTCATATTTGCTGACGATAATTTTCGGTTCACTCTTCTTTGCGTCTTTTTCGGTTTCTTCTTTTTTATCTGCCTCTGGATTGACAACGTTCACGCCGACAAATTGATCGAAGCTGATCACCTCTGGCTTGTCTTCTTTTGTCGCACCTGTTTCATATTCAATCTTAAACCCAACGGCATAATTTTGCGATTTTGACTTGGCCGTCGGGGCGAAGCTAAACAGCAGTTGTTTTTTTTCATTGGGTGCCATTTGGGTCACCTGTTGGATACTTGCCGTTTTGGGGACGATTGCCCCCTCCTCTACCGCTTGCGCCGTTACCTTGATGTTTTTTGCATCATGAACGCCGATGTTTTGCAGATCAAGGGTCACTTGAAATTGTTGACCCACTGCCATTGTCTCGGTGGGAGCACTGGCATGTACTATTGTGATGTTCGCTTTCTCTGTGTCATCCGTTACTTCTTT
>JAVBJY010000151.1:0-4347 GCA_031546735.1 Eubacteriales bacterium | reverse complement strand
AAGAAGTGGCGCGATCATCAACATGTCGAGCGTCGTGGGCATCACTGGCAATGTTGGTCAGGCAAACTATGCCGCCAGTAAGGCTGGTGTCATTGGTCTTACGTATACCGTAGCGAAAGAATTGGCATCACGGGGCATCACCTGTAACGCCATTGCGCCGGGCTTTATCAAGACCGACATGACCGATGTATTAAGCCAAGAAATAAAAGACAATGTAATCAAAACGATACCGCTCGGCAGATTTGGCGAGTCGGCAGAAGTGGCAGAACTTGCTGTGTTTTTGGCAAAAAACAAGTATATGACGGGTCAAGTCATCACCATTGATGGCGGTATGACCATATAAAGGGGAGGGATTGTATGAACAAGCGAGTCGTAGTAACAGGCATGGGGGCGTTGACCCCGATTGGCAACACAGCAGAAGAATTTTGGAACGGCTTAGCAGAAGGCAAAAACGGCATCGATTATATTACCGCATTTGATACAACGGATATGCCTGTTAAAATTGCCGGAGAGATTAAAAATTTCACCATGGAAAACTTTCTCGACCGAAAAGAAATAAGGCGAATGGATAAATTTAGCCAATACGCAGTTGTTGCTTCCAAAGAGGCGATGAAAGACAGTGGCATTGACATAGAAAAAATCAATCCGAAACGATTTGGCGTCATTGTCGGCTCTGGTATCGGCGGGTTGTATACAATGGAAGAACAAATTACCAAAATGAACGAAAAAGGCCCTAAACGAGTAGCACCATTGTTTATCCCCATGGCCATTGGCAACATGGCGGCGGGGCATGTGGCGATTGAGTTTGGCGCAAAAGGCATTTGCACTTGTGTCGTGACCGCCTGTGCCTCGGGTACCAATTCAATCGGTGAAGCCTATCGGAGCATCAAGTACGGTCATTCGGATGTGATTTTGGCGGGTGGCTCGGAAGCATCGATTACAAAAATAGGCATCGCTGGGTTTACATCACTCAAAACATTATCAGAGTCAACCGATATCAACCGTGCCTCCATTCCCTTTGACAAAGAGAGAAGTGGTTTTGTCATGGGTGAGGGCGCAGGCATCGTGGTGCTAGAAGAATTAGAACATGCACAGAAGCGAAATGCAAAAATTTATGCAGAGGTTGTTGGCTACGGTACGACGTGTGACGCCTATCATATGACATCGCCGTCGCTTGACGGTAGCGGTGCGGCAGACGCGATGCTTGATGCCATGGCAGAGGCGAATATCGACAAATGCGACGTAACCTACATCAACGCCCACGGCACGAGCACCGAAATCAATGACAAAACCGAAACATTGGCGATCAAAACGGCATTTGGTGACGCCGCCTATGACATTCCAATCTCCTCTACAAAATCAATGACAGGTCATTTACTTGGCGCAACTGGTGCCATCGAGGCCATTGCCGCCATTGGCGCATTGCGTCATGATTTTGTGCCGCCGACGATTAATCTAAATGTACCAGATGAAGACTGTGATTTAAACTACGTACCAAACAAAGGAATCTCAAAGAAAATGAAATACGCATTGTCTAGCTCTTTAGGATTTGGCGGGCACAATGCGGTACTTTGTCTGAAAAAATGGGAGGACTAGCAATGGATTACCTACAAGTTAAGGATTTGATTCAAACCATCAATGATTCACATTTGACAGAATTCGAACTTACCCAGAACGGTACGACCATAAAAATGAGCAAAAATGCGGCGCAAGCGGCGGATAGCGCGCCAAAAGTAACAAAGGCAAGCGCCACGGTGCAGGCATCGGTAGCAACATACGAACAACCTGTTACGATAATGCCTGAAGAAATAAAAGTGGTGAAAGAAGGAAACATCGTCGCGTCTCCCATTGTGGGCACATTTTATGAAAGCGCAACGCCGTCGAAACCTGCGCTTGTACAGATCGGCGATACGGTTGCAAAGGGTGACGTGCTTTGTATCGTCGAAGCGATGAAAGTCATGAACGAAATCACAAGCAAATATGATGGAAAAGTGACAGAAATTCTGGTGAATAACGAAGATATGGTTGAATTTAATCAGCCACTTTTTCGAATTGTGTAGGGGATAAACATGGACATAAAAGAGATTATGCAGACAATTCCACATCGCTATCCGTTTTTGTTGATCGACAGGGTGATTAGTCTTGAAGAAGGCAAAAAGATCGTTGCCATCAAAAATGTGACGATGAACGAACCGTTCTTTCAAGGTCATTTCCCAAACGAGCCGGTGATGCCGGGGGTATTGATTATCGAGGCGTTGGCGCAGGCCGGTGCTTGTGTCATTTTGGGTCTGCCTGAGAACAAAGGCAAGACCGCATACTTTGGTGCCATCGATAAAGCCAAATTTAGAAAAAAAGTAGTGCCCGGTGATACACTTCGGCTTGAAGTGGAAATAATCAAGCTAAAGGGTGCCGCAGGTGTTGGCAAAGCCGTTGCATATGTAGATGATAAAAAGGCCGTAGAGGCTGAACTTACTTTTATGATTGGGTAGGGTGATTGTGTTATGTTTGATAGAGTGTTGATTGCCAATCGCGGCGAAATTGCCGTTAGAATTATACGCGCCTGTAGAGAGCTTGGGATTTATACCATTGCCGTCTTCTCGGAAGCTGACAGAGACGCGTTACATACCCAACTGGCAGACGAAGCGGTGTGCATTGGCAGCGCCAGAAGTTCTGAAAGTTATTTGAACATGCATAATATTATCAGTGCGGCTTGTCTTACAAAGGCGCAAGCGATTCATCCCGGCTTTGGCTTTTTGGCCGAGAACAGCATCTTTGCATCGATGTGTGCAGAATGTAACATTAAATTTATTGGACCCGACGCGGCCACGATTGATTTAATGGGCAACAAAGCAAACGCAAGAAAATTGATGATCGAGGCGGGCGTGCCGGTTATACCCGGTAGCGAAGGCATTTTGGAAAACGTGGAAGAAGCCATCGCGTTTGCAGACGCACATGCCTATCCTGTGATGGTAAAAGCATCGGCGGGTGGTGGTGGACGAGGCATCCGCGTCGCTCGTAACAAAGAAGAATTGATACAAGGGTTTCAGGCGGCAAAGGCAGAAGCGAAGGCCGCGTTTGGCGATGACAGTGTCTATATCGAAAAATTAGTAGAGCACGCAAGACATATCGAAGTACAAATATTGGCAGACGAATTCGGAAACGTTATTCATTTGGGTGAGAGAGATTGCTCTTTACAAAGAAGGAACCAAAAAGTGTTGGAGGAAGCGCCGTCTGTGGCGGTTGATGCCGACAAGAGAAAAAAACTAGGCGAAACGGCTGTTAATGCAGCCAAAGCCGCAAACTATAAAAATGCAGGAACAATCGAATTTTTATACGACAAAACCGGAAATTTTTATTTCATGGAGATGAACACGCGAATACAAGTAGAGCATCCCATTACCGAGATGGTCACTGACATAGATATTGTAAAAGAACAGCTTAAAATTGCGTCGGGGGAAACACTTTCCATCACGCAAGAAGATGTGATCATATCCGGGCATGCGATCGAATGTCGAATCAATGCCGAAAACCCCGACAATAATTTTGCACCGTCTCCCGGTAAGATCAATTATTTGCTTATGCCGGGCGGTGGAAACGGGTTACGGGTCGATAGCGCCGTGTATCCGGGGTATGTCATACCCCCGTTTTATGACTCGATGATCGCAAAAATCATTACAAAGGGCAAGGATAGACCAGAAGCCATTGCAAAAATGAAACGTGCATTGGGTGAGTTTGTTTTAGAAGGCATTGACACGAACATCGATTTCCAAATTGAGATACTAAACAATGAAAGCTATGTTGCAGGTGAATTTGACACGTCGTTTATAGAGAATGAATTAAGGAAATGATGTAGATGAATCTATTCAAAAAAAGACAATATGTTCCGGTGAAATCTGAGGTGACAAAAGAGAGCACCACGCAGTTAACACCGGCTGTTCCCGACGGCATGTGTATCAAATGCCCCCATTGTGGCAAAACGATCTATAAAAAAGAGATCCCTGCCACGAAGACATGTCCGGCTTGCGGGGGATACTTCCGATTAAAAGCGTGGGACAGAATCAGCATCACAGCAGATCAAGATACCTTTTCAGAACTAGACGAAACAATGATTTCTAAAAACCCAATGGAGTACCCCGACTACGAAAATAAGATTGACACGTTACGTGCAAAGACTGGTTTGAATGAAGCCGTTTTGACCGGTATATGTTTGATTTCAGGCATCGAAACGGTTTTGTGCGTGATGGATAGCCATTTCATCATGGGGAGCATGGGTTCTGTTGTGGGTGAAAAAATCACCCGCGCGTTTGAACGTGCCACCGAAAAGAAATTGCCGGTTCTCATTTTTAC
>JAVBJY010000213.1:0-11178 GCA_031546735.1 Eubacteriales bacterium | reverse complement strand
ATGCCGCGATTAAAGTGGGTGTAGCGCCGAAAACATATTTTGTCATACCGTCAGAAACATAAGAAATGCCCCCATCTGCTTGCGGATGGGGGTATTTCTTATGCCTACGACCCGCAGTAACGACAGCATCCGATGTGCGCCCCATGCAATTCGTATGATTTGACAATTTGAAATTTTTCTAGTAAAGTGTAGCTTGTTGACGTATAAACTGCGTAAGACATGAAAGTATAAAGAGATGAAAGCATAAAGAGATAAAACCATCATGCCCGACCTAGCTTAGCGCGACTTGGCTTGGCTTAGAGTAGATTGGCTTAGAGTGGCTTAGAGTGATGGGTGAAGCGAGGGGACAACCACATGGATTTTGTAAAAACAACGGACTTGGCGTTTGAGTATGTGCAGTTTTCGGAAAAAGAAAACAAGCATGAGCACATCCGCGCGCTGGACGGGGTAGACATAACGATTGCGAAAGGTGAATTTGTTGCGATACTGGGGCACAATGGTTCTGGCAAGTCGACCTTCGCAAAACACCTAAACGCGCTGTTAATCCCATCTGGGGGCGTCGTTATGGTGAATGGATTTGATACAAAGAACGAGCACGATACATGGAACATTCGCCAAAGTGCAGGGATGATTTTCCAAAATCCCGACAACCAGATGATTGCGTCTGTCATAGAAGAAGACGTGGCGTTTGGCCCCGAAAACTTAGGCGTTGATCCGGCAGAAATCAGAGCGCGTGTCGATGCGTCGCTCAAAACGGTGGGCATGTACGAGCATGCCAAAGCCGCGCCGCATTTTTTATCGGGCGGGCAGAAGCAACGGGTAGCGATTGCATCGGTTTTGGCGATGAAACCCCAGTGTATTGTATTAGACGAGCCGACGGCGATGCTTGATCCGGTGGGGCGCAAAGAAGTGATCGAGACGATTAAGCGTCTAAACCGAGAAGAGGGCATCACCATCATTCTCATTACGCATTATATGGAAGAAACAGTGGATGCGGACAGGCTTGTGGTGATGGAAAACGGCAAAGTCGTCATGGACGCCACGCCCAAAAATATTTTTAAGCAAATAGAGGAAATGAGACGGTTGGGATTGGACGTGCCGCAAGTGACAGAACTTGCAGACGAATTGTCAAAAAAAGGCATCGACATACCGACGGATATCATTACCATTGATGAAATGGCAGACTTTGTGGTGGCGCATCAAAAGCGACCGTATGCACCGCAACAAAGGGCACAAAAGGCACTAGCGCCAAAGAGCCAACGGGCAGAGACAGTCATAAACGTCCAGAACTTGACCAATATCTATGCGAGAAAGTCGGCATTTGAGAAGAAAGCCATCGACAACATCAGCTTCACTATACAAAAAGGCGAGTTTGTGGGGCTGATCGGTCACACCGGTTCAGGGAAAAGTACGCTCATTCAGCATTTAAACGCACTCATGAAGCCCACGTCAGGCACCATTACACTCTTTAACGAGCCAATCGAAACCGCTAGGCTGAAACAAATCAGACAGCGGGTGGGGCTTGTATTTCAATATCCCGAGCATCCGCTGTTTGAAATGACTGTGTATAAGGATGTGGCGTTTGGCCCAGAGAACATGGGATTGTCGAAAGAAGAAGTAGACGTGCGCGTGCGGGAGGCGTTGGCAATTGTCGGCATCCGTGAAAAGCATTTTGACAAATCGCCTTTCGAATTATCAGGGGGGCAGAAACGACGTGTGGCCATCGCGGGTGTGTTGGCGATGAATCCCGAAATTTTGATTTTGGACGAGCCAACGGCGGGTCTTGACCCGAAAGGGCGGGACAAGATTTTGGCGCAAATCCAAGCGATGCACGAGCAATTAAACATCACGGTCATCTTGGTTTCGCACAGCATGGAGGACATCGCACGGTTGGCGAACAAGGTCATCGTGATTAACAACGGGCAGTTAGAGTTTATCGGCGATCCGCCGTCTGTCTTTTCACAATCGAAGCGATTGACGGAGATTGGGTTGGCGGCACCACAGATTAGCATTTTAATGGAGAAGCTGAACTTACCACGCGACGTATACACCGTGGGTGGTGCGGTTGAAATTTTGCAAGAGGTACTGAGAGTGTAAAAGATATAGTAGAAAAAAGATTGGAATTGATCATATGAACGTTATAATCGGGCAGTATTACCCGGTAGATTCTGTAATCCATCGGCTGGACTCGCGGGTGAAACTGCTGTCAACCATCGCTTTTATCACCATCATTTTTTTTGTCCACACGTTTTTGGCATACGCAGTGGCGGCGGCGTGTCTGCTGGTTGTCATTCGAATCGCAAAAGTGCCCATTGGCCTTGTGCTTCGTGGGTTGCGTGGTGTTCTTTTTGTTGTTCTGTTTACGGTGGTGCTGAATGTGTTCTTTTCTCAAGGCGAACGCGTCATTTTCTCTTTCGGTGTCATCCGGCTTACTTATGAAGGGGTCGTCTTTGCGGCAAAAATGGCGGTGCGAATCGTGTTGCTGATTTTGGGTTCCTCCGTTTTGACCTTAACGACCTCACCCATCGAGCTGACTGACGCCATCGAATATATATTGAAGCCGTTTAAAAAAATCGGTGTGCCGTCCAGTGAAATCGCCATGATGATGACGATTGCATTGCGGTTTATTCCGACACTGATGGACGAACTGAATAAAATCCGCAAGGCGCAAATGGCACGGGGTGCCGATTTTGACACAGGTGGCATTACCAAAAAAGCCAAAAGCCTCATTCCGCTGTTGGTACCGCTTTTCATCTCATCGTTTCGTCGCGCAGACGAGCTTGCGATGGCGATGGAAGCCCGCTGTTATCGAGGCGATGTGAACAGAACCCGCATGAAACAATTAAAACTGACAAAAATTGATTTGTTCGCCGTTATGTGGATGATGATTTTTTGTGCGGCGTTAATCGGTGTGTCCCTATGAGCGTACGGAAGAATGTGCTTTTGACGCTCGCCTACGACGGAACCAACTATTGCGGTTGGCAGTTACAAAAAAACGCCGTTACCGTTCAGCAGAGGCTAGACGAGGCGCTATATAAATGCTTTGGCATCCCCATCGAAACACGGGGTGCCAGCCGCACCGATTCTGGCGTGCATGCACAGGGTCAAAGGGTCAAATTTACGGTGGATACGACAGTGCCCGCAGAAAAAATGTCGACGATACTCAACCGTTATTTGCCGGAAGACATTGTCGTTACAAAGGCTGTAGAGGTGAGTGATGACTTTCACCCCCTGTTTAGCGCGGTCATGAAGGCATACGAATACAAAATTTTAAACGACAGTGAGGCAAACCCGTTGGTTCGAAACTTTACTGCCCTTGTAAAAAAGCCGCTTGATATTTCCAAAATGTCGGAAGCGTGCCAATATTTTTTGGGCACCCATGATTTTAAAGCGTTTTCGAATAAAGGCGGCAACCAAAAAACAAGCACCCGCACCATCTATTCCCTGACGGTTTCGAAGCAAGAGAAACTGGTGACAATCGCTGTGGCGGGGGATGGGTTTTTGTACAACATGGTGCGGATTATGGCAAGCAATCTAATCCGTGTCGGTCTTTCGAAGTTTCCACCAGAACATATACAAGAGATTATTTTGTCTAAAGACCGGTCAAAGGCCGGCGACACGTTGACGCCCAAAGGGCTTACGCTTGTCGATATTTTTTACGAAAGAGGGGCTATCGATGGAAAATAAACGAGCAAGCGCACCAAAGACCAATAGAACGAAGAGAAAGAAGGACAGAAGCAAGCGCACGATCGCAATGATTGTAATTGTCAACATCTTGGTCGTCCTTCTTGTGGCTGTTTCTGTGTATAAAATTTATGCGTACTTTTTTCATATTGGTATTAGCACCGTGCAAAACAAGGCGGCAGGCGGTGTTTATACCGAAGTGCAAGTGGTCATACCTGAGGGCAGCACGACGACCGATATCGCCGAAATTTTGGCGAAGAGCGGGCTGATTGAAAATCCGGTTGCGTTTCGTGTGAAGTGCAAGACAAGTGGTGTGAGTGGCGAATTTTATGCTGGCACCTATACGTTAAATAACCAAATGGATTTTGGCGAAATTGTAGAAAGGCTCCAGACGATTGCCCCCACAGACGATGACAGCGTCATTAAATTCTTGGTGCCGGAGGGTGCCACTGTGAAGGTGATTGCAGACAAGCTCGAATCCCAAGACATCGTAACCGCACAAGATTTTATTGATGCCTCGAACAAGACCGATTTTAATTATGACTTTATCGCAAAAATTCCCGCGAGAGACTATCGCTTAGAGGGTTACTTATTTCCCGATACTTATTTTTTGCAAAAGGGAATGACGAGTGATGAAATCATCAATAAGATGTTAAGCCGTTTTCAACAGATTTATGCGCCGTATGCAGAGGCGGCGACCAAGCGAAACCTATCCACAGACGAAGTGCTGACAATGGCATCGATTATCGAAGGCGAGGTGCGCAATCCAGACGAGCGTGCCGTGGTGGCATCGGTGATTAACAACCGGTTGCAAGATGGCATGAAGCTTCAAATGGATTCGACTGTTTTGTATGCAATGGGAAAATACAAAGAGCGGATTTACGAAAACGATACGAAGGTAGAGTCGCCATACAACACCTACTACGTAAAAGGACTACCAAAGGGACCGATTGGCAACCCAGGTGAAGCGTGTATTCAAGCGGTGTTGCATCCAAAAGATACGAACTATCTGTACTATGTGCTACAAGACGTCGAGGCGGGCACCCATTATTTTACGAAAGACTATGATGATTTTTTAAAGGCAAAAGCGAAATATACGAGGACGTTGTCATGAGTGAGGCAAGAAAAAACATGGACGCGCAGTGGGGCGAACGTGACAAAATACTACAACAAATTAAACAGCAATCGAACGCGCAAAACGTCCCCATTATACGGGATGACACCATTGATTTTTTATCGTTTCTCTTGTCCGTGCGAAAGCCAAAATACATTTTAGAGGTTGGCACGGCGGTAGGGTTTTCGGCAGGGTTGATGAGCCAGTTTATGCAGGAAGATGGTCACATCACAACGATCGAGCGGTTTGACACGATGGCACGAACGGCGCGGGCTAACTTTGACGCGCTTGGCATACAAAAGATGGTGACGTTGATTGAAGGGGACGCGATGGAGATTGTGCCCCTGCTGACGTCTACCTATGACGTGATCTTTTTGGATGCGGCGAAAGGGCAATATGTCCATTTGTTGCCCCACTGCCTGCGGTTGCTGGCGGTGGGCGGCATCTTAATCGCCGATGATGTGTTTCAAAAAGGCAATCTCACGAAGGAACGACTGGAAATACCGCGCAGACAGCGCACGATCCATACAAGAATGAATACATTTCTGTCTGAAATTCAAACCAACCCAGCGTTGGTTACGACAGTGATACCGGTAGGCGACGGACTTGCGCTTAGTCATAAAGTATATAGGTAGCAGATGAAAATATTCGGCACTAAAGAATGAATGTAAAATGTTTAGTGCCGAATATATGAGGAGATACAGCATGAGCATGAAAAAAATAGAACTCTTAGCACCAGCAGGTGACTTAGAAAAATTAAAAATTGCGGTTTTATATGGTGCCGACGCGGTGTATATCGGCGGCGCCAATTTTTCTTTGCGCGCCAAAGCCAGAAATTTTGATGAAGATGAAATGAAGGAAGGGATGGACTTCGCCCACGCCCATGGCGTGAAGGTGTATGTCACCGCCAATATATTTGCACATAACGAAGATTTTGAAGGGATGGCGGCGTTCTTTTTAGAAGCGGAAAGAATGGGGGCAGACGCACTCATCATCTCAGACCCCGGCGTTTTTTCTGTCGCGCGGGAAACGGTGCCCAACATGGACATCCACATCAGCACCCAAGCAAACAACACCAATTTTCAAAGCGCACTGTTTTGGCATAAGCAGGGCGCAAACCGGATTGTCGTGGCGAGAGAACTTTCTCTCACCGAAATTAAAACGATACGAGAGCGGACGCCCGAACAGCTAACGCTAGAAGCCTTTGTGCACGGGGCCATGTGCATCTCGTATTCGGGGCGGTGCCTGTTAAGCAATTATATGAGCAGCCGCGACGCCAACAAAGGCGAGTGCTCCCAGCCCTGTCGATGGGACTACCGCCTCGTCGAAAAGACGCGCCCAGACCAATCGTTTGATATTGTGGAAGAAGGAGACTCTACGTATATCTTTAACGCAAAGGATCTTTGTATGATTGAACACATACCAGAGTTGGTAGAGGCGGGCATCACCAGTTTTAAAATCGAGGGCAGGGTCAAAACGTGTTTTTACGTAGGAACCGTTGTGCAAGCCTATCGGCAGGCCATTGACGCCTACTACGAATCAGAGGAACGATACAAGGCGTCTGCAAGGGCATATTTTGAAGAGGTGACAAAAGCGAGTTACAGAGGATATACGACCGGTTTTTATTTTGGAAAGCCATCAGAGAAAGAGCAAATCTACACGACAAGCGCCTATATCCGAACCCATGATTTTATCGGAATGGTTGTCGCTTATGATGAGCAGACAGGCGTTGCCACAATCGAACAGAGAAATAAATTTGTGGTGGGGGACGAAGTAGAATTTTTTAGGGCAAATGGAACGATCTTTTCGCAAATCATCACGGAGATGTACGATGCATTTGACAACCCAGTAACAGAAGCACCGCACCCTCAACAGATCATACGTTTAAAAACAGAGGGACAGGTCGAACCGTTTGACATGATGCGAAAAGAAGCAGGTAACAAATAAATTGGTATATAAATGAGATGTCGAATTATTAAAAAAGTCCGTAGATTTGCTATTTACAAATGTGCTGAATGATGGTAATGTTAGCATATGCGTTTCAATAATTATAAGGGTTTGACAATTCATAATTATTGAGAAAATAAAAAAAAATACGCGATAAACGGAGGGAGTATTTATGCAATTTATTAAAGATTTAAGAATTCGTTCCAAACTTATTTTACTGTTGGTCATTGCACTGCTTGTATTTGTAGCCATATTTATAGTGGGCAATAATGGTTTGAACAAGCTACAGGGGTCCAGTGACTACACCTACAACACCATCTCAGTACCAACTGGTTACGCGACCAAAATGATGGGCTGTCTGAGAAACCTCGGCAATGCCGTAAGAGATCTTGCAATCAGCACCAATGCAGACGACAACAAGAAGAACGCAGATGCAATTGACCAAAACTTGTCAGACCTCAAAGGCTATATTGGTCAATATGCGGCTTATTTGAGTAAATATGAATATACCTCCGGTAAAGAATATGATACGTTTAAAGCGATTAGCGATGGGTACGCTGCGTACGAAACTGCCTTGCAAGCGGCCAAAAAAACGGGCATTGCAAATGATATGAAAGGCACAGTAAAATTGATCCAAGACCAAGTAGCACCGGCGGCCACCACAATGGCGACAAATTTGAACAATCTTGTTGACATTAACATCGATCAGTCTGGTGATGCAAATAAGCAAGTACATACGGATAAGATGTATGCGTTTTTATGGATGCTTACAGCTGCTATTGTCGGTCTTGGTATCCTCCTTATTTTTGCACTGATTATTATTCAAGCCATTACAAAACCAGTGAACCAAATGGTGGAAGTGGCACGAAATATTGCCATTGGTAATTTAAACGTGAATGTTGCAGTGACGTCGAAAGACGAAATGGGTTTACTTGCGGGTGAATTTATCACGCTCATCAATATCCTTAGAAATTTGATAGACGATTTGTCCTTGGTTGCAAAAGCACATGGTCAATTGGGTGACACAGATGTCCATATGGATGTGAAAAAATACTCTGGTTCTTACAGTGACTTGGCAGATGGTTTAAACAACATGTTAGATGACTATGTATCAAGCACGCGTGAAATTTTGGCTTGTGTCGCTGGTTTTGGCGATGGAGACTTTAATGCACCGCTTCGCAAATTCCCGGGCAAGAGAGCAGATGCAAATGTAGGCATTGAAGCGCTTCGTGTGAACATGCGCGCTGTTGGAAAAGACATCAATGGCTTAATTGAAGCGGCATCGGTCGGCAAGCTTTCTTACAGAGCAGATGCAAAACAATACAAGGGCGATTGGAACACAATCGTGTCTGGTCTCAACAACCTTATGGAGATCATTAGCATTCCGATTACGGAGTCGGCGGCTATCATGGGCAAATTGGCGCAAGGCGATTTCTCAGAGAAAATTGACGCAGACTACAAAGGTGATTTTGCCCTCATTAAGACGGCTCTTAACAACACAATCGTGAATATGTCATCTTATGTAAAAGAGATCGCGGATGTACTGACTGCCATGGCGAACAACGACTTTAAACAAGAAATCTCACGCAACTATGTAGGTGAATTTAGCAACATTCGAACGGCTGTTAACAAAATCATTGACAAATTAAACATGGTATTCCAAGATATACTTTCCGCGGCAGAACAAGTGTCGGGTGGTGCAAGACAGCTTTCTGAAAGCAGTATCGCATTGGCGCAAGGCGCAACCGTACAGGCAAGTTCTGTGCAAGAATTAAACGCAACAATCGATACCATTAACGAACAGACCCAAAACAACTCGGAAGAAGCCGCCAAAGCGGATGTGCTTTCAAGAAAATCGATGGAAAATGCAACAAAAGGTAACACAGAAATGAAATCAATGCTTGAATCCATGGAAGGCATTAAGAATTCTTCTGGCAACATATCAAAAATCATCAAAGTAATCGAAGACATCGCATTCCAAACAAACTTGCTTGCATTAAACGCTGCGGTTGAGGCGGCACGCGCTGGCGAACACGGCAAAGGCTTTGCCGTTGTAGCGGAAGAGGTGCGAAACCTTGCGGCAAGAAGCCAAAAGGCGGCACAAGAAACAACCGAACTCATCGAAGATTCGATCAACCGTGTGAACGGCGGTACGAAGATTGCAACCGATACGGCGCAGGCTCTTTCTACCATCGTGACAGACGTACAAGAAGTATCTGAGACGATTGAGCGTATTGCCGTGGCTTCGAGAGAACAAGCGGGCGCTGTTTCACAAGTAAGCATTGGCCTCGGTCAAATTTCTCAAGTCGTACAAAGCAACTCTGCTACATCAGAAGAGGCGGCGGCGGCGTCTGAAGAAATGTCTAGCCAAGCAGACACATTGGAAAATATGGTGGCTGTGTTTAAATTAAAATAATCCATACAGTGACAAACAACAAGCTGTTCCAGAATGTAAAATTTTGGAGCGGCTTGTTTTTGGTGTAAATGGCGACAGAGGAAACGAAAAAGAAAAGGGTTACTGAAAAAATATTCAGCAGCCCTTTTCTTGGTGAGATGGGTACAGCAAATATCGCTGTCATACATATTAAAACGTTTCCCCGAACAGAATGCGTTGTTATGCAACACAAACGTCAACGGTTAGGGTGCCCTTTAAGGCTGTCGTTTTAATAATAATGGGGAAATCCTTTGTGTTTTTAAATTTAAAATAAATGCCTCCGTATGATGTGGCGGCATCTCGGTTTGGTTTTACATAATAAACCTTTTTGGAATGTTCATGGCGCTCGACAATTTCTAATCCTGCCTTTTCGACAGTATTATAAAGAGTAGAGCTTACCTGACACACACCGCCGCCAAATCCTTTTGTTTCCTTCGCATCAATGAAAATTTTTGCTTCCATATATCCACGCTTTTCGATGGTCGGTCCCACGGCCTCGTTATACGAGAAAACCCCGCCTGGTTGCACGATTTTTCCGTTTATCGATTTTGCGGCCAACCGCACGTTGTTTGAACGCCCTTTAATTGAATCATTATATAGTGTTGTAAAGGAAGCAAGTACCTTGCCACTCGGCATATCATCAGAGGCGAGTACCTCTGTAACCATGCCGAGGTCTGCTGAATTTTGGTTTAGATTTGAAAGGTTGTTTGTAATATTTTTATTGTTTGCACAGCTTGGAAAGAGCAAGCAGGGCAAAAGGAGTAGGAATAGAACGCTTATTTTTTTCAAAACAGTTGCCCCCTTATACCAATCTGCCCCAAAGTCTTCTTTCGAATCTATTTGTCAAAACATATAAAACGAGGAAGATCTCATGCGGAATTGGTATCACGGGCACACAAAAGTAGGCTGTAATGCCAATTCCATGCCGTTAGTTTGATGCAGAATTAGTATGATCATCGTACAGAGTTATCGAAAAATAATCTCCTCATAACTCTGAGATTAGTATGCCTAACAAACCAATTATTATTGCATTAATTTACTGGTTGTTATGGGATATTTTGGAACGCAATACGATGATCTGAGCGCAATTATAAAGTGTGTAATGGCGTACTCTTCTCTTCATTGCCTTTGTTATAAGAATAGCATACCAGATTATCAATCGAATACAAGGATTAAGATATAAGATTAAAGATTGTGTTTTATAGATTCAATGCTATAATTGAGATAGGGCAATTTTCGTTTGCTGCAATCATTTCTATATAATTGCAGGAGCGAAAATTTATTATATGAAAAGGGAGGGCAGAGCGCTAAAGGCTTAAGAGATAGAGCCAAAATGAGGTGGAAGCTTACTGTGTTCAAAACAAAAAGATAATCATTACGAAATAGGAGGAGAGCGTATGATGAAATCAAGTAAACAAATGAAAAAAGCAACCGCTTCGTTACTAGCAGCGGTTATGGTGATGCAGGCGACACCTTCGTTTGCGGCAGAATCATACAAAGACCGGGGTGACGTACCAGCGCAATACAAATGGGATTTAACAGACATGTACAAATCGGATAAGGCGTTTCAAGACGATCTTTTTAAAGTGGAAAACGTGTTGATCCCGAAAGTTTTAACGTACAAAGGAAAGTTGACAGACAAAGAGTCTGTGTTGGCTTGCCTTCAAACGCAAACTGAAATGATGAGAACAGTATATAAGGTATATATGTATGCCTACCAGTCTTCAGATGTGAATATGGGCGATGAAGTAGCACAAAAGAATTTGGGATTAGCCAGCAAGCTTTTTGCGAAAACAACGGGGGAGCTGGCGTTTATCGATACGGAGCTACTCTCAAATGATGAGAAGAAAATAAGAGAGTACAAAAACGATCCATCCCTAAAGGATTACACAAGGTATTTTGACATGCTCTTAAACAGAAAGCAACATGTTCTATCTGAAGCAGAAGAAAAAATTCTTGCCAACGCTAGTATTCTGGCAGGTAGTCCCAATAACATATA
>JAVBJY010000044.1:0-4042 GCA_031546735.1 Eubacteriales bacterium | reverse complement strand
AAAAAGAATTGATGTATGTAAACACACGTCCGCATTTTTTGCAATTACGCTGTTCAAAAGCCATAGCATCCGTCACCTCCCATTTCAATCGTCGCTTGCTTGTACTGTGTCTTCCAAAAAAAATATTTCTGATTTTACTTTTATCGCCATCGCATCGCCCTTTAAGAGCTTTAAAAGGACAAAAGCAAAATCCATTGCCGTTCCGGCGGCTTTAGACGTAATGATGTTGCCGTCGACGACAACCTTTTCATCTACGACAACCGCACCAGCAAGTTCCCCCTCAAAACCAGGGTAACAAACGGCGCGCTTGTTGTCAAGCAGGTTATTACTGCCAAGAACAGAAGGTGCCGCGCAAATGGCAGCGATATATTTTTCATGGGCGTGTTGTTTGATCAATGCATGGAGGGGGGCGTGGCGCTTTAACGCCGCGGTCCCCTTGCCGCCCCCCGGTAGAATGAGCATGTCGAAGTCTGTTTTGGTTAAACCCTCTATCTCGGCAAACGTCATATCGGCTAAAATTTTGATGCCGTGGGCACCTTCCACAGTTGTATGATCCGTGACGGAAACCATGCGAACCGTGACCTCTCCGCGCCTAAGTATGTCTACAACGGTAAGCGCTTCAATTTCTTCAAAACCATCTGCTACAAAAATCAATGCGTTTGCCAATGGGAACATCTCCTTTTTCAAGCACCGGGCGGGCGTGTATTCTATCGGTTAAGGCAATTGAATATGCACAGGCTTTAAGTTCCAGATTTCATCTGCATATTGCTTGATGGTACGGTCGCTAGAGAAAAATCCACTGCTAGCCACGTTATGAATGGCCATCTTCGCCCATCTATCTTTGTCTTTGTATGCGTCATTCATTTGATTTTGAGCATTTGCATATGCATCAAAATCTTTTAATATGAAGTATTCGTCTGCTCTCGAACCATTCTGTCCATTTAACAATAAGTCATAAATATCTCTAAACAACTCGGTATTCGGATCTAGCGTACCATTGATGAGCTGTGTCAAAACCATTCGAAGGTTTTGGTTTAAGTTGTAGATATGCCATGGGTTGTAGGTGCCCTCTTTTTGAAGTTTAATGACCTCTTCGGCCGTCATGCCGAATATAAATATGTTTTCGGCCAACACTTCCTCTAGCATTTCGACGTTTGCGCCGTCAAGCGTACCAATGGTGAGCGCACCGTTTAACATAAATTTCATATTGCCTGTACCAGAAGCCTCTTTGCTGGCTGTGGAGATTTGTTCGCTGATATCTGCCGCCGGTATCAAACGTTCTGCCAACGACACGCAATAATTTTCAGCAAACACAACTTTCAATCTGCCGTTAATATGTTTGTCATTGTTGACCAAATGGGCAACGCTATTGATGAGTTTAATAATTAATTTTGCGCGTTTGTATCCAGCCGCCGCTTTTGCCGCAAATATAAACGTTCTTGGCTCAATATCAAGACCAGGATTCACCGTTAATTGGTTATACAGATCCAATACATGTAGGATATTCATAAGTTGTCTTTTGTATTCATGCAGTCTCTTGATTTGAACGTCAAAAATAGAACTTGGGTCAATGTCGAAGCCTTTTGTCGATTTGAAGTAATTGGATAGCATGACTTTATTGTCATGCTTAATATTCATAAATTGTTCGCGGAATGAGCTATCGTCGGCATACCCGTGCAACTGTTTAAGCTGTGACAAATCCGTCAACCATTTGTCGCCGATGGTGTCGGTGATCAGCTTTGCAAGCTTTGGATTCGCATGGCCCAACCATCTTCTTTGTGTGATGCCGTTGGTCTTGTTGTTAAATTTTTCGGGATATATGTCATAAAAATCTTTTAGTTCTTGATTTTTTAATATCTCTGTATGAAGCGCGGCCACACCGTTTACAGAATGACTGCCCACGATGGCAAGATATGCCATGCGGATTTGACCATCTGCTACAATCGCCATATTTCTAATTTTCTCTGGGTTGTTTCCGAAACGCTCGATTAACAAGGTACAAAATCTTCTGTTGATCTCTTCTATGATCATATAGATTCTTGGCAATAGTCTTGAAAACAATTCAATCGGCCATTTTTCAAGCGCCTCTGACATAATCGTATGGTTTGTATAACCACATGTTTTCTTTGTGATTTCCCATGCTTCATCCCATGTCAAATTGTTTTCATCCACAAGAATACGCATAAGCTCTGCCACCGTAACACTTGGATGTGTATCGTTTAACTGAAATGCAACTTTTTCAGGCAACAGCGTAAAATCTGTATGCCTTTCTTTAAAGCGCTCGATGACCCGTTGAATCGTAGCCGATATAAAGAAGTATTGTTGCTTTAAGCGAAGTTCCTTGCCTTGGTAATGTTCATCAGCCGGATACAACACTTCTGACAATGTTTTTGCTAAATTTTGTTCTTCCACGGCCTTTGAATAATGTCCGTCATTGAAGGATTGTAGGTCAAATTTGTTTTTCGCCTCGGCATCCCATAAGCGCAGCGAGTTTACCGTGTTGTTGCCATATCCCAACACAGGATAATCATAAGGAATCGCCACGATGGATTGATAGTCCTCTTGGATAAAGCCATAGGTGCCGTCTGCTTTCTTCTCGGCGCGAACTGTACCCCCAAACCGTACTTCTTGGGCGTATTCTTGCCTCTTCACGCCCCACATATCGCCAAATTCCAGCCAATTGTCGGGTTTTTCAATTTGATAACCGTCTTCAATCTTTTGCTCAAATATGCCATAGTGGTACCGTATGCCACAACCGTATGCAGGCAATTCTAGTGTCGAAAGTGAATCGAGGAAACATGCGGCAAGACGCCCTAAACCGCCATTGCCTAACCCCGGGTCACGTTCAGAATCTTCGATTTTGTTGTAGTCTATGTTTAGTTCTTCCAAAACCTCTTTTACTTCCTCGTACTTGCATAAATTTAAGATGGTGTTGCCTAAAAACCGTCCCATTAAAAATTCCATCGAGAGATAGTATAATACCTTTGTGTCTTGCTTGGCGTATTCATCATGTGTCAAAATCCACTTGTCAGTTACCACATCTCGCAGTGTAAAAACGACCGCTTCGTAAATCTGCTCTGTACTGGCGTTTTCAATTGTTTTCCTTGATAAGGTCTTAATATTTTCGAGAAGTTGCTTTTTAAATTCCTCTTTATTAATCGTATACATAATAACCTCCAAAAAATTAGTATTCCAGTCCTACACTACATCATAGCAAATATACGAACGTTTATCAAATATATATTTTCCAATAACGATAGAATCTGCGCGCAAATTACGAATTTGTATCGCCTTTTAATTTTTCAGCTTGATCTGTCGTGATCAGTACATCCATTACTTCATCCAGATCACCGTCTAAAACCGTTTCCAATCGATGAAGCGTAAGCCCCACCCTGTGGTCTGTCACCCGACCTTGGGGAAAGTTATACGTACGGATTCGTTCACTTCTATCCCCTGTACCGACTTGGCTTTTTCTCGTGGCCGAAAGCTCTGAATGTTGTTTTTCAAGTTCCAGATCGTAGAGCTTGGCTCTTAATATTTTGAGGGCTTTGTCTTTATTTTTTAGCTGTGACTTTTCATCTTGACACGAAATCACGATGCCTGTTGGCGCATGTGTTACACGCACGGCTGAATCTGTTGTGTTGACACTTTGACCGCCGTTGCCTGACGAACGGAACACGTCAATACGCACGTCATTCATGTTGAGTTCTACGTCTACCTCTTCTGCTTCTGGCAAAACGGCAACCGTCACCGTTGAGGTATGAATACGCCCGCCAGATTCCGTCGTTGGTATTCTTTGTACCCTGTGCACACCGCTTTCATATTTAAGCCTCGAATAGGCACCTTTTCCATTAATTAGGAAAACAACCTCTTTAAACCCGCCGATGTCACTTTCATTTGCGCTCATTAATTCTGTTGTCCATTTTTTTCTCTCGGCGTATCTCGAATACATTCTGAACAAATCGCTGGCAAAAAGGGCCGCTTCATCACCGCCTGCTCCCCCTCTGATTTCCACGATGACGTTTTTGTCGTCGTTCGGGTC
>JAVBJY010000011.1:0-10864 GCA_031546735.1 Eubacteriales bacterium | reverse complement strand
TTGCCCCTCGCACGCTTGACTCGTTGCCCCTCGCACGCTTGACTCGTTGCCCCTCGCACGCTTGACTCGTTGCCCCTCGCACGCTTGACTCGTTGCCCCTCGCACGCTTGACTCGTTGCCCCTCGCACGCTTGACTCGTTGCCATCGCGAAAATTAAATCAGAGAGATTGTTGTATTGACAAAACATATATGCTATACTGAACTTGGTGCATTTTGAAGAGAGAGCTTTTTGTGGCGCGCCTTAAATTTACACCATAGATGTTGACGAAAACTTGAGAAATAAAATATAATTGTGAGGGAACGATTTTGAGTAAAGCGATTTTATGCGTAGATGATGAAAAGATTGTTTTGATTAGCCTTGTGGAGCAGTTGCGCGAGAGGTTTCAAGATCAGTTTGTCTATGAAATGGCCATGTCTGCCGAAGAAGCGCTGTTGATTATCGACGAACTTATAGATGATGGAATCAATGTCATCCTTGTCATTTCGGATTGGTTGATGCGGGGCATGAAGGGCGATGAATTTTTAATTCAAGTACATAAGAAGTATCCAAAAACATTAAATATCATGCTAACCGGGCAAGCCACTTCCGACGCCGTTAAAAATGTGAAGGAAAACGGTGCCTTGGTTGCGTTCGTCTCCAAACCGTGGGACAAAGATTATTTGATGAATAAAATAGGCGGTCTGTTAGAAGGTCCGGATGAAGTTTAATCACGAGGCACGTAAGGCGCATTGCGCCAAGCCGAATCGATAGAAGGTGGCTACAACATGTTTTCTATGCTGAAAAATATAAAATCCCAGTATGCTACGGGCTTTTGGATTTCTACATTGATTATCGTCGTCATTTCGTTGCTTATATTCGCCGTGACCAACTTTACCAATCTTCCCGAGCGGGAAGTGCTAGACAAAGCGGCAATCTACTCCCATGACGTTTCCGAGATTTTGGTTGCGGCAGAGGTGGCCTTTGATTCGTACGCAGAGATGATTTCAGAGTTGATCGGCGATGCGCCAGATGTCTTGCAAGACAAACAACAGTTGCTCACATTTAAACATTACCTTGATGTCATTCCAAAATCGTACTTAAACAACCGCGCAGAGGTTTCCGGTTATTTTTATAAAATTAACGCAGAGGAACTGTCTGCAGACGATGAAGTATACTACAACAAAAACAGCAACAAAAAGTACCATATCTCTATGCTGATGGATAATTTTGTTCTTTCGGGCAAAGGCGGTCTGGACGAACGGTTTCAAAACGGCGGGGACGCGTTTTGGCTCACAACCCATAACCCCCTCACCAATAAAATCTACTTAACATACGTTACGCCTTTTTACAGCCGAGAGACGCATACATACTTGGGGTTTGTTGGCGTCATTATTGACGTCTACTCCCTCGAATCTTCCCTGTTTAAGCCCATTACCTTTGGTGACAATTACCCGAGCTTGCTTACCGACAAGGGTGAGGTGTTGATTCATCCTACATTGTTGCCGGGTGAAAATATAAGCCAGCTCAAATCCGCAGGTGCGGGCGCGTTTGTCGACGCGCTAAGCGCCGGAAAAGACACTGGTGCCTGTCGATTAAAAATGGACGGGCATAGTTGGATCTATGCGTTCCAACGATTGCCAAGCGGGCAGATTTTTGTTGAATCTGAAAAACTGTCCATCATGCTCGCCAAAACCAACTGGTTGATCCTTTTGGTTGCGTTCTTCGCCATACTCTGTATGTTTATGATTCACGAAAATCAAAAGTTTAACATAACAGCCTTTGACTGGATTTCAAACAAGATGATTGGCGACAAATATGATACAGAAGATTCGCTTGTTAAAAATAAAAACAAAGCGGCACTGTCTTTGCACATTGGCTACATAGGCTCGACACTGGCTTACATGGTCTACATTATGATACTAGACGGTGACGTGTTTAAGTTATCGGTGTGCACCTTTGTGCTGTGCGTCCTGCTCTTGTTTTTGAAGCTACATCGCTCGGCGTCCGTATCAAACGGCACATATAAACTATTTGTTATGTTTATGCTTGTCGCGCCCCTTGTGATGCATCTTGCGTTTGGAGGGTTTTCGGCGGGTTCGTCTGGCGAGCAGCTCATATTCATGCTTGTTTCTGTCGTGATGGCATTGTTCCTCTATACAGGCAATCACAAATTCGAAATTTTTGATATTTTTGTTATTTTGCTTTTTCTAAATGTTTTGTTAGAGCTGTTTATCTTTAGGTCGTACGCATATGAAGTGGTGTTTATGTTTACGAGTAGCTTATTCTTCTTGGCGTTTTCGTTGCATACGTCGATTCGGCTCTATGTGGCGCGTTCGGAAAGAGATTATGTCAGAATTTCTAACATTTTAAAACAGCTGACAGATACCCAATCACTGCTTGTGCAAAAAGAAAAGATGGTGACATTGGGGCAATTGGTGGCCGGCATCGCCCACGAGATCAACACGCCCATGGGTGCTGTGAAAGCATCGGCCGAAACCATTTCTTCCGCTTTCGAAAATGCCGTCCGAAACATTATGCTCATGAGCCGTGATTTTTCCAGTGACGACATGGATTCGTTTTTCAAGATTGTGCAGTTGTCCACGGATTCGATCCGCGAAATGCGTAGCACGATGGAGATCAGACGGGCGAAGAAGACGATTGTTAAATATTTGGGAGAGCTTGGCGTTCCGAATCACGAGAAAATTACCGACATGCTCATCCGGATGGAAATTTGTGACTTAACCGTGCTTGAAGAGAACATTGCGCTCTTCCGTAATCCTAAAATTTCAGATATTTTGAAATTGGCTTGTGAAACGTATTTTATTGTGACTGGTACCCAAACCATCTTGGTGGCTACAAGTAAAATATCAAAGATTGTGTTTGCCCTGCGTTCGTATTCGCATACCAACGTGTCGGATGAACCCGAAGCCTTTGATATCGTGCGCAGCATCGAGAGCGTGCTCGTCCTTTATAGCAGCCAGTTTAAATCTGAAATCGTCATCAATCGGATCTACGATGAAAATATGCCGCCGCTTGTGGGCAATTCGGACGAACTGGGGCAGGTTTGGACCAATATCATACAAAATGCTTTATACGCCATGCAAGACGGTGGCACACTGACGATTACAGTCAAAAATCTCAACAACAACTACATCTACGCCGAATTTAGAGATACCGGGCGCGGCATCTCGCCAGAAAACCTGAGCCGTATCTTTGAACCATTGTTTACGACAAAGCCGTTAGGCGAGGGTAGTGGTTTAGGGCTTGATATATCAAAGAAAATTATTTTAAAACACAAAGGGACCATTGATGTGGAGAGTACACTTTCAGTAGGTACGGTATTCTTTATCCGCTTGCCTTTGCTATTGTAACAATTTAATCGGGTTTTAGGGGAGGAACAGAAAAATGCGTTCAACTATCATTTGTGTGGATGACGAAAAAATGCTACTAAATATTTTGGCTGAACAGTTGACTTCATGGTTTGGCGCTAACTACAACATCGAAAAGGCGCTAAACGGCGAAGAGGCACTGGAAATTATCGACGATTGCATCAATAATGGAGAAGAGATTTCCATTGTGATCTCAGACTACATTATGCCGAACATGAAAGGCGATGAACTGTTAGACCGAGTAAACAAGAAAGACCCACGCATCAAGAAGATTATGCTGACAGGCTACTCGTCTATCGAGGGCATCATCACTACAATTAATCGCGCTGGCCTATATCGATATATCACGAAGCCATGGGACAACAAGGATTTGATGCTCACGATTTTAGAGGCAATCAAAAGTTATGAACAAGAAAAAAAATCCATTGAGTTATCCAAGGGATTTGAAAGCCTCTACCATAAATACGAAACATTATACCGCAACTTTGAAGCGGGGTTTGAAAATGCAATCGACACCCTCTCCCGTGCAATCGAAATCAGAGAAACATTTTCATTTGGACACTCAAAGCGAGTGGCACAGTATGCAGGGTTTATTGGCAAAGCCATCGAGATGAGTGAAGCAGAGTTAAAATACATGCGTTACATGGCGGTGCTCCACGATGTGGGCAAGATTGGCATGACAGATGAAAGAATTGCGAATTTTAGAAAGCTTACGCCATCATCCACCCAATACCATGAATACGTGCAAGAGCAGATTCGGCTTTCGGAGGATATTTTGTCGACGATGAGTGAGTCGGAACGACTGTTGCAGGGCATCAAAAATCATTTCGAACGGTATGACGGGCGTGGTTTTTTTGGCTTGAAAGGCAAAGACATACCGACCGAGGCGCGTATCATTCATATTGCGAAATTTTTTGACAATGTAAAAAACAATAACCCAGAGGGCGACCAACAGAAGGTGAGCCTTGATGCGGCGATTGATGCTTTAAAACAAAACAAAGGCACATTGTTAGACCCAGAACTGGTGGATGTGTTCGTCGGCATTTTGAAACCGAAGCCGATTGTAAAGTAATATTCAGTATTTTTGTGTCACAATGTGGCATATTAAATAAATAAATAAACCAACTATACGAAAGGTAAGGTGTGTTTTAGAGATGTCAGATGAAAGTAGAGATGAAGAAATATCGTTGTTTGAGTTGTGGGAGGTTATATGGTCAAGAAAAATTTTGATCATCCTGATTACCGCGGTGATTACAGGTTTGGGTTTGATGGGCGTAAAAGCTTATAACGCAAAAAAATCCCCGGTTTCAACGATTATTGAACTGACCTTCGACGGTATTTCCAACAACAGATATCCAGATGGCAGTATTTTTAAAAAGGAATCCTTTACCACTCCCGAAATTGTTTCCTTAACCCTAGAAAAGCTTGGAATTAAAGATCATAATGTGGATCAAATTCGGAGTAGCATCACGGCTGATTCTATTATTCCAGAAAAAATTGTGGAAATCACAAAAAAGAAACTGGAAGATTCGGAAATTTATGAATATGTGCCGAGTCAATATGTGCTTAAAATGCGGCCAACGGGGGCAAACTTGTCACGAGACGAGTGTAAGGCGTTTTTGGAGGAGTTAGTCGTACAGTATAACGAAGATTTCTACCGCAAATACTCGGAAGAGGGTTTGGCGACCAACATCATCAAAAATATTAACTTTGCCGACTACGATTATCCCGACATGGCGGAGATTCTGAACAACCAAGTGTCTATGCTTATTAAGTATTTGAATGCAAAATCGGCACAACATCCAGAGTTCCGCTCGTTGGTGACAGGCTATACATTTTCGGATTTAGCAAGCACGGTGTCTGTCGTTAAAAATGTTGACCTTGATGCCATGAACTCGCTGATCAACACCACAAACCTAACAAAAAACAAAAATCTTCTCGTCTTAAAATATCAATACCGCATCAAACAAAATGAACTGCAGATCCAAAAGTTGGATGAAGAATCAAAGATATCCAAACAGACAATGGTTCAATTTCAGGATACCAAAAAAAGTTCGATTTTGATTCCGGGTATCACCAATAACTTTACAGAGGTACAAACCGAAAATCAAAACACATACTATGAAAGTTTGGCAGATCGCGTAACCAATACAGGCGTAAATGCAGCTTCGCTCGGTTATGATAATGAGTATATTACAAACCGCATTGAGGCATTGGAGAATGACAAAGTGAGCGATGATGTAAAGGCGAAGGCCGCGACTCAGGTCATGGGCATTATTGATAGCGTGACGAAACAATTGGATGAATGGCTTGACAAGTCCAATGCGACGGTTATTGATCAATTTTCGGTTCTATTTCGTCCGGCAGCGGATGTATTGGCGAAGCCACAGATTCGGGACGTTATTCCTGTGAAAACAGCTACTGGTGCCTGTGTCGGTGTTGGTCTGCTCCTTTCGATATTTGTTGTCTTTGCACAAAATGGATACAAAAACTACAAAAAAACAAAAGCATAAGCATAAACAATACTGTTTAAGGGTTGCATCGACATGCGGAAGACGCGTGCCGATGCAACCCTAACGTCTGTACTGCTTTTATACAATTTAAGATAAGGGGGCACACCATTTTGATTAACGTCAACCATTTAACCAAGAAATATGGGCAACATACCGCGGTCAACGACATCAGCTTCACCGTTTCCAAAGGTGAGATTGTAGGTTTTTTGGGCCCGAACGGCGCCGGAAAAACGACGACAATGAGCATCATGACCGGTTACAATTCGGCAACAGAGGGCAGTGTTTCCATTAACGGCTTTGATATTTTGGACAAGCCCATTGAAGCGAAGAAACAGATCGGCTACTTACCAGACGCGCCGCCTGTATATGGCGACATGACGGTTTTAGAATATTTACGCTTTGTGGCGGATATCAAGCGTGTCAAGAAATCATCCCGCAAGGGCATGATGGAAGAAATCATCCAAACGGTGAAAATCGAGGACGTGGCCAAGCGTGTTATCAAAAATCTGTCCAAAGGATACCAACAGCGGGTTGGTCTCGCACAGGCGTTGATCGGATTCCCCGAAGTGTTGATCTTGGATGAGCCAACGGTCGGCCTCGATCCAAAGCAAATTATTGAAATGCGTGATGTGATCAAAAATTTAGGCAAAAGGCACACGGTCATTTTGAGTTCACACTTGTTGTATGAGGTGAGTGCGGTCTGCGACCGTGTACTGATCATCGACAAAGGGAGACTGGTCGCAAGCGGAGATCCAGAGAGTTTGGCAAAAAATATGGCACAAAAGAACAGGCTGTTTGTCCGCGTCAAAGGCGACACGGAACAGGTGCAACAGGCGTTTAAGGTGACGAATGAACCATTTGTAACATCGCTGTCCTTTGAGGGCAGTCGGGAAGCGCACACGGTGGACGCGATTATAGAAGGCGATGAAGGTGTGGACATAAGGGAGCGGGTGTTCTACGCACTCGCTGGTGCCGGGTTGCCCATTTACCAAATGAAAGCGGTAGATGTATCATTGGAAGAGATATTTTTAAAAGTAACCGATGGGCATGAGGCAGGCGCCACACGAGTTGATGAAAAGGAGGTGTCACAGCCATGAACGCGATTTTGAAAAAAGAATTGCTGACCTATTTTCGGTCTGTCATTGGGTATGTTTTTTTGGGCTTTTTTGTGTTGGGCGTTGGGTTTTATTTTGTTGAGAAAAATATAAAACAAGGCGACCCGCTGTACAACGATGCCCTCATCTATAGCACGTCTCTTTTTCTTTTTTTGGTGCCCGCGCTTACGATGCGATTGTTTGCCGAAGAATCAAGGCAAAAGACAGACCAACTGCTCTTCACATCGCCAGTAACGGTGACAGGCATTGTGTGTGGCAAATTTTTGGCGGCATTTATCCTCTTTCTTGGGGCAGTTGCCATCACCACGATTTTTCCTTGCATCGCGGCGCTCTACGGGGCGGTGCCGGTTGCGCAAATCGCCAGTGGCATCCTTGGGTTTATTCTCATGGGTGGCTGTCTCATTTCGATTGGATTGTTCGTGTCTGTTTTGACCAACAACCAAGTCATCGCCGCGGTATCCACATTTGCCGCTTTATTTTTGGTGTTTAGCATCGATTCCATTGCGAAGTTGATGCCGATGGATCGGGTTTCGTCACTTTTTTTCTTGACGTTCCTTGTGGTCTTGGTGGCCATGGTTTTTTATAATGCAACTCGCCGCATCCTGTTGGCATTTGTTTGTATAGTGGTCGGTCTCCTTCTGATCGGATTTGTGTTTTTCGCTCATCCGCTTTTATTAGATGGGGTCATTTATAAGACGCTCGAATGGTTTTCGATCAGCAGCCGGTATACGAGCTTTTACTTAGGTGCGCTTACTCTTGCGGATATTGTATATTACATTACGTTCTCTATTGCATTTATTTATTTAACGATTCATGTCATAGAAAAAAGAAGATGGTGCTAAGGGGAGGGCAGAACAATGAACAAATTTTTAAAAACATTTAAAGATAGGAAATTGAAATATGGTACATATTCGGTTTTGACTGCCCTTGTTGTCATTGCCATTTTAATTTTAGTTAACGCAATCGTTTCGAAGATGAACGTGCAATTTGACTTGTCCCAAAACAGCACCTACACGCTGACCCAAAAATCCAAGGACATTTTGGGTAAACTGCAAGAGGACGTCACCATCTACCCATTGTTTAAAACAGGGGAAGAAGATGACACCTTTGTCAAAATGATTCAGCTCTATGAGAGCCAGTCCAGTCACGTTACGGTTGTATACAAAGACCCATACGTGTTTCCAAACTTCACAAAAAAATATGCGGCGGATGCAGAAATACCGACCGGTAGCGTCATTGTTGAAAGCGCGAGACGGTTCAAGATTATAACGGCAGACGAATTGATGAATTACACGCTGAACCCGACGACATACCAGTATGAAGCCGACTCAATCGATGTAGAGCCAAAGCTGACCAGCGCCATTTTATTTGTGACGATGGACAAGATTCCAAAGGTATATGCGGTGACAGGGCACAGCGAATTGACGATACCCCAGACGGTGCTAGACAAAATCAGCATGGCGAACTTTGCCTTTGCGCAGACAGAACTTTTCAATCTCACCGAGATGCCGGAGGACTGTGATATTTTGTTGCTCCAGACACCGGGCACTGATTATACGCCAGAAGAGGCGGCGGTGGTGACAAAGTTTTTAGCCAACGACGGTCGTGCGCTGTTCTTAAACGACTATACGTCAAAAGAGTTGCCAAATTTCAACCAAATTTTAAGTGCATACGGCGTGGGTCTTTCCAACATGGTGGTGGTAGAAGGGGATGCGACCTATTCATTCCAGAATAGTCCGACGGCCATTTTGCCAAAGTTTGTGGGTCACGACATTACAACCGCGCTGGCGGCCAGCAACAAAAAGGTGCTCATACCATTGGCACAGGCGATACAACCGCTTGATCTGAAAAAATCGACACTCACCATAGACCCGATCCTACAGACGTCGGAGGCCGCTTATGGCAAAAAGGATCAAGATAGCCAATCCATTAACAAAGAGCCAGGGGATGCGGCGGGTCCATTTGATATCGCGGTCGCCATTACGGATGCCCACTTTACAGACGTGTCCCATACGACCAAGTTGGTTGTCGTTGGGTCAGAATCGCTGATCAATGGCAAGGTGGAAGCCTATGTGAGCGGTGCCAATTCTGAATTTGTGCTTGCATGCATGCACTGGCTTTCGGATGCATCAGAAGGTGTGTACATTCAGCCCAAAAGCATAGAGACAGGGCGATTGACCCTCAGCACAAGCGATATTGGAACCATTACGTTTGTGACCTGTGGCGTCATCCCATGTATTTTGTTTGTGTCTGGATTTGTCGTTTGGGTGAGGAGGCGCAATAAGTGAGAAAGCTACTTGTTTTCGTGGCAATCTTCCTTCTCTTGCTTGGGGGTTTGGTCTATCTTAATACATACAAAGCAAAAGAAGGGGACAATATTGCTGCGGTTGCTGGAACGGCCGAACCTATCACCACCCAAGCACAACCAATCGCGCCTGCGTTCAATCATGCAGATTCGAACCTTGTCAGCGTCACACTAGAAGCCAACAAGGCAACTCTGGCCTTTGTAGAGAAGGACGACCAGTGGATCGCGGACGGGTACAAAGATGTTTCGCTAAATCAGCAGAATATGGTTATGTTTGCCCGAGATTTTGCCCAATTGGATGTATCGGGTACAGTCGAAAAAAAACTGATCGACAGTGCATATGGCTTAGATGTCCCATCGGCTGTGGCGCGGCTGACGTTTGACAATGGGGAAACAGAGACATTGCATCTCGGAAATGCAACACCAGATGGGCAATATTATTATATGCGCGCCGATGGAAACGACACCATTTATCTGTTGGATGCGCTCCACGGGCAACGATTTTTGTATACGTTAGATGATGTCATTGAAAAGGATCTGCCCACCATATCGGCCAACGAACCGATGTTGGTGCACATTGTGCAGAAGGGCAAAGACGAAATTCTGATTCAATTTGAAGGGAGCAAGGGGAAAGACGCTGAGAAAATGGCGGGCTATGGCATGTACACCATGATGATGAAAAAACCCATCGACGGCGTGCTTGTCTACCCCACCAACTTGGCAACCTATGTGTTAAGCGACCTATCGTCATTAAAGTTTACCTCACTGGTGGAGGCGTCTTGTGCGGATATGGGCAAGTACGGTCTTTCCACGCCGTTTTTGGACGTTGACTTGGCAGATGCAGACCATGCGGTGCACCTGTTGTTTGGCGACAAGGCAGACGAAGACAGCTACTATTGCCGAAAGGCCGACGATACAAACGTATTTAAGATAGACGCCAGTGCCGTGAAGCCGTTTGTGGATGTGGATATTTACAAATTTATCGAGCGGTTTGTTTCCCTTGTGTACAAGGATACGTTGCAGTCGGCGACGGTGACGGCGGGGCAGGCATCGTATGTATTGACGTTTGAAAAGAACGGAAAAACGGAGAAGGATACGAAGAATTTTGTTAACGGAACGGAAGTGAGTGGGGAACGGTTTAATCCGGCTTATGAACTGCTGACAGGGCTTTCTTTTGACAAGGTTTCGTACGATTTAGAGGCAAGTTATTTTCAGAAGACGCCAATCCTTTTGGTTACGTATCACTTTCAAGACACGGCGATGCCGGACACGGTTTGCAAATACTATGACTACAATGCGAATTTTTATGTAGCAGAGAAGGATGGGAAGGGCATTTATATCGTGAACAAGCAGTCGGTTGCGGATATGCTTCGAGGGTTAGACGGGCTGGTTCAACATTGAAGAAATTGAAAAGAGTAAAAGACCGTGGGGCGCTGCCCCACACCCCGCAAGGGGTGAGCCACTTGACCCATAATTTTTGCGACTGCTAAAAACAAAAAAAACCGACAGGATTTACGGCGGTGTTTTTGTTTGTGAGAAACGATAATATTAGGGATGAGCGG
>JAVBJY010000148.1:0-5516 GCA_031546735.1 Eubacteriales bacterium | reverse complement strand
TGATGCTGGCGGCGGCGATGGATATACTCTTGCCATCGCCCCCGATGATCGCCTCTTGAAACAACTGGAGTGACGGAATCGGATAACCGTCCACCAAAATACAATCGGGCGTGATGGACAAGTTTTGAATCGCTATTTTCATTGCTTGATACGTCGCTTGCAAAATATTGATTTCATCTATCGTATGCGGATCTACAATGCCAATGCCAATCACCATCGCTTCTTCTGTAATCATATCATACAACGCGTTCCGCTTTTTCTCTGATAATTTTTTAGAATCGTTTACGCCAACAATTTTTAGACCTTTGGGCAAGATGACACAGGCCGCCACAACGGGGCCTGCCAACGGCCCGCGCCCGACTTCGTCTACGCCGCCGATGATGGTCTTGCCACATGCGTACTGGTTTTCTTCATATCGGTAGAGTTCCTCAAGCCGATTCATTTCATGCAGGTGTTTCTCTTCTTTTGTCTTGCTTGCCATGTGGGCATCCCCCTTTACTTTGGTGTGTTTAGCGCGTGCCGAAAGCCATCTGTCATCTTCTCTGTGCCGTCATGCAAAACCCACAACGCGTCTCCGCCTTCCGCTTTTAACAGCCGCTCGCCTTCTTCGAATGGCATAATAAACAACGCCGTCGAGAGCATATCTGCAACGCCAGAATCTTTGTGCAGAACCGTCACCGATTTATAATAATCGGCGGGCATATGGGTATCCGGATCGATGATGTGGTGGTAGATTTTGTTGTCGACGATATAATACCGTTGGTAATCGCCACTCGATACAGCCGCCATGTCACTGATGTAGACAGTGCCCAATATCGTTTGGGTGTCGTCCTGTTGGCTCGGGTCTTTGACGCCGATGCCCCAATTGTCATGCACGCCGTCTAGCGGCTTTCCGATGGTGACAATATTGCCGCCTACGTTTATGATGCCCGATGTAAACCCAGATCGCACAGCCTCTTTTCGCACCAGTTCTGTCGCATATCCTTTCGCGATCGCCCCCACGTCCAGCGACATCTCTTTGTCTGCCAAAAAAACCGTAGAGGCGTTCTCGTCGATGATAACATTTTGGATGTCTGTATGTTGTGCGGCGGCGTTTAACATATCCATGGGGGGAAGTGTCGCCTTCTTGGGGTTGTAGTTGCCGTTTGTCCGGTAGTCGTGCCAGATGGAGAGTACTGAACCCATGGCGACGTTCACCTTGCCATCCGTTGTCGCGTACGCGTCTTTACAGACCTTTAACAACGCAATGATTTCAGGTTTGACGACAACCGGCTTCACCCCGGCGTTGTCATTAATCGTTTTCAGGTTATTCAGCCCATCATAGTCCGTGTAAATATCATACAATTGCGACAAATATTCCAGTCTGTCACGGATGATATACGCTTGTTTTGTAAATTCTCTTTTGGAATGGGCGAATCCGACAATCGAGATATTGGTATCAAACATCCCGCCAAACTCACATTCGAACTTATCATAGGAGGATTGACAGGCGGAGAGAAAAAGAACAATACAAACGGCGATATAGGGCAAGAACTTTTTTTTATGCATATACATTACTCCAACATGGCACGGCGAAAGACAGGCAAGACAGCTTTGACCAGTATGCCTGTCATGCCACCCATTACAATACCGGCTATTAACAAAACGGGAAAATAATAAAAAACAAAGCCACTCTGCATCATGAGGGAAAACACAGCCAATTGACCGGCGTTATGCGCCACCGCCCCCCAAATGCTAACCATAGTATACGAGATGTCCTCTTTGTACAAAAAAATCAGCCCAACCATCACAACCAACGCGCATAGCCCCCCCGCCACACTCAAACCCGCCGCAATAGGCCCTTTTAGCAAAAACACAAAAAATGATTTGAGAATGGTCAGAACAAACGCATCTTTTTTGCCTGTAAAAAACAAGCAGTACATGACGATGACGTTGGATAGCCCCAATTTCATATTGGGCGGAAACAGCGGAATGGGTGGAAGCGAATATTCAAATGCCGTCAACACCAACATACAGGCAAACATCATCGCCAAAAACGTCATGCGCTTTATCTTAATATGATTCTTTTTCACTTCATCCATCGCTTTTCATCCCCACCACCATATCCGGTTCTTCTACGGCAGATCTCGACGTCGAAATCACCTTTAAAATCAAGCCGTTCGGCAGGCAGGCCGCCATTTGCCCCGGTGTATCCAAGTAGCCACTTCTGACACAAATTAAATCTGGGCAATCCGAGTGTTGAAACCGGATTCGATTGTGGTTGATTTCGAAAACAACGTGTGGTCGCTCGGGCAAAGAGAACGTCTCATCGTGGTCTAGCAAAATTTCTTTGACGATTTTGTGGTTGAGCATGATGACCGCCTTGGGCGGCTTGTCATCGTCATAAAACGCCTGATAGGCAAACCGTGTCAGAACCGCGACCAGAACCAATACGAGCACAATCCAGATGTCTTTTTTGTTGATCACTTTTCGATTCATACCACGCTTTTCACCTCGACGCGAAAAAAGAGTTGCCTAAAAAACATGGGTACCCCATCTTTTCAGACAACTCCTTCCTAAATCATTCATTCTTATTTTTGTAACAAGTGGATGGCAAATCCGGCGATTTCCATGTCAAGATAAACCGCTGTCATTTTTTCGCCTTTGTATTTCGCTGTATCTATCTTCACGTCAACGCCAAGACCTTTTAAATAGTCGATGGCACGATCCATGTAGTTTGTTTTGATGGCGATATGACCTTTTGCGCCTAAGTAATTGCTCTTCATCACTTCGATTGCAGTAGAGGTGAAAATCGATGTGTTTCCGGCGTTTACATTCATGCCGAATAATGTACCAAACAGATTGGCCGCTTTTGTCGCCTCTTCTTCGTTGTCTGAGTTGATGCCGATATGCGCAAACTCAAAACCTAACATTGCCTGTACGGCTTCTTTTGTAAGTTTTGTAATCGCTTCGAAGTTACCGCTTTGAATCAAATCGTCTTTTACCATCCAACTACCGCCACAAGCGATAATTTTAGGAAATGACAAATAGTCGTTAAGATTGGCTGGGCTGATACCACCTGTTGGCATAAATTTCATGTTTACATAAGGTGCCGCCATCGCTTTAATCATGTTGATGCCGCCAGCTTGTTCTGCCGGGAAAAATTTAACCGTATCAAGACCAAGTTCGATTGCTTGTTCAACGTCGCTTGGGTTTGCACAGCCTGTCGTAATCGCATTGCCTTGGTCTACCCAATATTTAACGATTTTAGGGTTAAGACCCGGGCTAACAATGAAAGAAGCGCCCGCGTTTACAGCTCTATCCACTTGCTCGGTTGTCAAAATGGTGCCCGCGCCCAATAGCATGTCTGGCAATGCTTCTGATATTCTTCTGATCGCTTCTTCTGCTTGTGCCGTTCTGAATGTGATTTCAGCGCAAGGCAAACCGCCGTCGCACAACGCTTTCGCAAGAGGCACAGCCTTCTCAACATCATCAATTTTGATTACAGGGATAATGCCTGTCTGTCTAATTTTCTTTAATACATCATTCATGTTCTTCCACCTCATACTTTGATTTATATTATATTCAACTTTAAAACAGTGTATTTATCGAAATAGATTGTAACATTTAAGGTAAAATAAGTCAACCAGTACACCAGGTGATCTTGCAATTTTTTCGTGGTTATAAGGGGGAGCACCCATAAAGCGGTATATCGCGTAGTTCGTTGTTGAACTTTTTGCAAAATCATGGTATACTTAATTGGTATATATATTAAAACAACAAAGTCAAATTGTTAGACGTGCAATATTTTGTAGAATATTGCCAAGGGAGTGGTGTTTTCTATGGAAATGATGAAATGGAACGAAATCCTTTTGCCCTACGACCAAGTCGTGAATGAACTGGTATTAAAATTTCAGGGCATACAAAAAAATTATCTGTTGCTTGAAAAACATTCGCCAATTGAAGAAGTGTATGGTCGGGTCAAGTCAATGGCCAGTATCCTGGACAAAGCCAACCGAAAAAACATACCCATGGACAAGATAACTGAAAAGATAGAAGATATCGCGGGCATCCGGATTATTTGCCGATTTGTCGAGGATATCAACCGCACCATTGGCATCATCCGAGAGCGAAATGGGCGTGATCTCAAAATCATCGAAGAAGAAGATTATGTGACAAAAACCAAATCCAGCGGCTACAGAAGCTATCACGTCACCGTACGCTACCCAATCATCACCGCCATGGGCTACACAGAGGTCTTGGCCGAGATACAAGTGCGCTCTCTTGCCATGAACTTCTGGGCGACAATTGAACACTCACTTAAATATAAATATAACGGCAACATGCCCGACGAACTGCAAAAGCGGCTTGTCGCTTGCGCCGAGGCGGCCTTTAAGCTAGACAAAGAAATGTCCACGATTCGTGACGAAATTATGGAAGCCCAAAAAGTAATCCAAACAAAAAACAACTTGGTGGACGAAATATTAAAAAACATCCAGAGCCTTTACTATGTGGCGAAAGTTGACAAGATGAACCAATTTAACATGCAGTTTATCGAGCTATACCAAGAAGGCAATCTCGAAAAACTATTTAGCTTCAATAAACAATTAAAAATAATGGCCGAACTCTATAAGGTTCGGTTCATATAATCTCAACCGTTTTATTTGCATCCTTTAGGGGGAATTTTTATGTCACTTTTTTCGATATCCGATTTACATTTGAGTTTTAGCAAGATTAAACCCATGGACATGTTTGGGAGTAACTGGGAGAACCATCCCGAAAAAATAAAGACAAATTGGAACAACCTCATCCGCCCTGCCGATACCGTTTTGATACCGGGCGATATATCTTGGGCGGTTAATCTAAAACAACTGGCGCCCGACCTCGCCTTCTTGCATGACCTGCCGGGCACAAAAATCATTGTCTCCGGCAATCATGATTTTTGGTGGGATTCTACCGCACAGCTCAACGACATGTACGACGACATGACCTTCCTTAAAAACAGCTACGTGCCCTACGGAAACATCGCCATCTGCGGCACAAAAGGTTGGCTGTGCCCAAACGACACCTACTTTAAAGAAACCGACAACAAGCTATACGTGCGCGAAGTCAATCGTTTGAAACGCTCCCTCGATATGGCGGTGGAAAATGGGTTTACCGAAATCATTCTCATGCTACACTTTCCACCCACAAACGATAAAAAAGAACCTTCCGGTTTTACCGACCTTATCCAATATTATCCTGTCAAAAAAGTCGTCTACGGCCATTTGCACAGCGTTGATTCTTTTGACGCCAGCCTCAAAGGTTGGATTGACGGCATCGAATATGTTTTGGTCTCTTCTGATTATTTAGATTTTGTGCCGGTTCAACTGATGTAAATGCCTGTTCCAAACGATTTTATAACCCAAACCGAAGTAACAACTCTTCATTCTGCAAGATTTCTGTTGTCTCGCCCATGGCCGCTACGCGTCCATGGTGCAACAAAATCGTTGTGTCACATGTCTGACGTGCCAAATCCATGTCGTGCGTCGCAATTA
>JAVBJY010000007.1:0-6104 GCA_031546735.1 Eubacteriales bacterium | reverse complement strand
AGAGGATGAAAAATTTTATGAATCACAGGCAAGGCTTATATTTTTGTCCTATATAAAGCCAATTTTAAACGGAAAGGGATTCTACTTTGTAGAGCCACAGACCAGAGAGAACAAACGGCTTGATATTGTGGTGATATATGGCAACCAAAAGTATATCATCGAGTTAAAAATATGGGATGGCAAGAAATACCATGAAAAAGGTAGAGAACAACTGGTAGACTATTTGAACATACAGAATTTGACTACAGGATATTTGATGGTCTTTAACTTTAATCCGAATAAGGAGAGAACATCAGAATGGGTAGCGATTGCAGATAAAAAATTGTTTGAAGTTATTATTTGATAAAAAAGTTTGCTCTGCAAACTTTTAACCACTATTCATGAAGCACCGCGACTGGTCGCGGCTAGGAACAGTGCGAAGCACTTTCCTAACAGATTAAAAAACGGTAGATGGGCATACAATCCCAACTGCCGTTTTTTTCTTTGTCTAGCTCCCTCGTCCACATTTTGTCCACCATTTTGGCAAAATACAAAAAAATAAACTGGAGTAGCCAAGTTCCATGACTACTCCAGTTTTTATTGGTTATACGCCGTTCTTCAATATATCTTACTATATTTTAGTGTATCGTATCTTACTTAAAGTATCTATTTAACAACCCTTGGAAAGCACAACCATGTCTCGCTTCATCCTTACACATCTCGTGCACAGTATCATGGATTGCATCAAGATTTTGTTGTTTTGCACGAGTAGCCAAATCTTTCTTGCCAGCCGTTGCGCCGTTTTCGGCAGCGACACGCATCTCAAGATTCTTCTTTGTGCTTACGTCTACCACTTCACCCAACAACTCAGCAAACTTCGCTGCATGCTCTGCTTCTTCAAAGGCGATTCTCTTGTATGCTTCTGCTACTTCTGGGTAGCCTTCTCTATCGGCTTGGCGGCTCATGGCAAGATACATGCCCACCTCGGTACATTCGCCGATAAAGTTTTGTCTTAAATCTTCAACGATAGAAGCATCAACGTCTTTTGCTACGCCGATTCTGTGTTCATCAGCCCAGAAAAGTTCGCCAGCTTGCTCGTTAAATTTAGATGCGGGTGCTTTGCATTGTGGACAGACCTCTGGTGGTGTGTCACCTTCATGTACGTAACCACAGATAGAACAGACAAATTTTTTCATTTTTTTATACCTCCTAGAATTTTGTATGATTATTAGATGATAATTATTATCATATGGATATTATACCATAGAACGAAGATATGTCAATCCTCTTTTCATCGTTCCCTCAAAAAAAATAAGCAAAAAGTAATGTGTTTTTCAGATATGCGCTGAATCTATAACATACTATACTGTTCCTGTGCTCCTCTCCACTCACCTTGTTGTTCACCTTTTAGAATAACGTCCTGCAACAATTTAATTGTGGACAAGTTTTTTTTTGAAGGGAATCTAATACTATGTTTAGTAGAGATGGCACAAAAAATACCGGTATTTTTAAAAATTTAAGGAGGGTTGGCTTTAATGAAAAGAATCGAATGTGTAGTGAAAGGTGGGATTGCAACTTTGGGAACGATAATAACATACATGACGGATGCTTTTACGCCACTTATCCTCATAATGGTTATCTTTATGGGGATCGATTATATAACTGGCATGCTGTCGGCGGCGCTGTCCGATGGATTTAGTAGCAAGGAGGCTCGCAAAGGCACCATTAAAAAGCTTACCTATTTTTTTGTGGTCGCCATCGCGTTTGGGTTTGACTTTGTCATTTTCGAAACGACCAAGACAATCGGCCTAAACTTCCAATGGAAAGCAATTTTTGGTATGTTGTCGATTTGCTGGCTCATTAGCACCGATGGCATTAGCATTCTTGAAAATTTGGTAGAAATCGGGTTGCCGATCCCAAAATTTTTGCTAAATGGACTCAAACTATTTAAAGAAAAGGTAGAAGAATTAGGAGAAGGAGAGGGAACGTTATATGAACATAAATGACATGTTATTGACGCCCAATATGTATAGCAGACCACAATACTATTTAAAAGCTGTCAGCGGGATTGTCGTTCATTACGTAGGAAATCCAGGGTCAACAGCATTGGCCAACAGAAACTACTTCGAGGGGTTAAAAAACAGTGGGAAAACCTATGCAAGTAGCCATTACATAATCGGGTTAGACGGAGAAATCATTCGATGTGTACCAGAAAATGAAGTGGCATACTGTTCGAACAGCCGGAATTATGACACGCTTAGCATAGAGAACTGTCATCAAAATGCCGACGGCAAGTTCAATGACAAAACATACGATAGCCTTGTAGAATTGTGTGCTGATATTTGCTCGCGGTATATGCTCGATCCATTGACGCAGATCATCAGGCACTATGACGTAACAGGCAAAAAATGCCCCATTTACTACGTCAACAACGAAGACAAATGGTCACAGTTTAAAAACGATGTCGCGACCAAGATCAAAGCGACTGACATCAAAGCCGACGACGCGTTTGTCGCAATCCGAAAACTGGTCGAGTTGGGCGTTATTGCCACGCCAGATTATTGGTATGACGCATTAAAATCCTGTAACTATCTGGATGCATTTCTTGTGAATGCATCGGGCAAATGTATTGCCACCAACAAGAAAGTTGTTACGACAGTGGAGGCGGCGCTACCGAAGCTTGTCGCACAAGCCATCATCAACACGCCTGCCTATTGGTCAAAGGCGGCCACAGTGGTTAAATATTTGGATGTTCTTATAATTTCTGTGGCAAACCACATCTAATTATGGTATAATCTTTGTAAAAGTGTAACATGGTGTCAGTGTAGCTGAACCGGGGGGTGCTTTTATGATTTATAACCGATATATGGACATTCATAAGTTTATTGAAGACACATTTGATGTACTGCTTGCCAATGAAGCAGAGAACAATATGTTGATCGGAAATGCCCTGTTATGCCAAAAACAAAATTCAAAAAATTGGTTTATGGCCACTGTTTGCGACAATCAAAACAATGTATTGCTAACAGCACTTCAAATGCCACTGCATTATGTCGTGCTTTACGAAACGAACAACACCCGCAATGACGATGCGCTGTCCATCTTGGCAGAGCATATGATCGGCGAAAACATTAACTTGCCGGGCGTTTTGTCTGAAAAGGTGTTGGCTCACCGGTTTTCCGATATCTACTGCAATGCTTGCGATATATGCTATAAAATCGACAATTCTATGCAGATTATGAAAGTGACAGACCCAAAGCCATTTAAAAAGGTGGCGGGACAGTTACGCTTGGCAACCGAAAAAGATTTGTTCTATTTGCCTTTTTGGGATCAATGCCTTAGAAGTGAGTCTGGCCTCGACCCATGGCCCCTAAAAAACGTGATATCCAACACCCAAATGAGAATCAATAGCGAACATCTGTATATATGGGAGAACGATATTCCGTTAAGCACGGCGTCTATCGGCAGGGAACTGTTAAACGGTGTCAACATCAACGGCGCCTTTACGCCCCCGATGTACCGAAACAATGGGTATAGCACATCGTGCATTGCCGCCATCACCGCGCTTGCCCTAGACAATAGCAAAAACAAGTTTTGTTGTGTGTTTGTCGGGGCTGACCACGATGTGGCCAATAAAATCTACAAAGTCCTTGGCTATCATTTTATTTGTGATTTTGATGGCATGAAGTTTTTAAGAATGTACTAAAAGTAAGTGTAGCGTGTCTGTGTTTTCAGATACGCTATCCTTGCGTTTAATATCATACTATGAAGGGAGCAATACAAAAGATGAAGTTAAAGACCAGTGTAAGTTATGTTTTAATGACGGTATTGTTGCTTGGCCTTGTGCCACAGGCCGCATTTGCCGAACCCCCACCGACAAAGATTTTCTTGGTTGGTGATTCTACCGTATGCTACTATGAATCAGACCCAGGTTACAAAGTGACGAGGGCGGGATGGGGCGTATATTTAGACTCATACTTTGATTTGTCAAAGGCAAAAGTGATCAACTATGCACTTTCTGGCAGAAGTTCCAAAAGCTTTACCGAAGAAACAAACTACACAGATCACCTGCTAAACGAAATTGGTGCGGGAGATTATCTCTTCATCCAATTCGGGCACAACGATGAAAAAACAGAAGACCCGAAACGGTTTACAGACCCGACCGCGTCCAAAGAAACAGAAGGTTCTTTTAAATGGTATTTATACCAAAAGTATATTTTAATGGCGCAAGAAAAAGGCGCGCATCCTGTTTTGGTTACGCCTGTTTCAAGACGTGCATCAGACGGTTCGGTAACAGATTCTCATGGCGTATATGATGATGCGGTGCGCGCATTGGCAGCAGAAGTTTCTGTGCCGTACATCGACCTTACGGCAAAAAGCGAAGCCCTTTTATCCACCCTATACAAAGCAAAGGGTGCCGATGGAACGAAAGCATTGTTTTCCATTAAAAACGATGATTCGGTGGACAATACCCATTTTAACAACGCAGGTGCGAAGGAGATGTGCGCCTTGGTTTTTGGCGGCATCAAAGAACTAAACTTGCCGCTCATGCAGTTACTAAAACCAGAAAAAAACAAGCCTGTATCCGTGTATCTGGCGGGTGACTCTACGGTGAAAACATATGTTGAATCGGGCATTATCGCCGGATGGGGTCAGTATATCGGCCATTATTTAAAAGATGCCACCGTGATCAACAAGGCCGAGGGCGGCAGAAGTTCTCGAAGCTTCATTAACGAAGGACGGCTCGACAATATTTTATCTGAAATCAAAGAAGGCGATTACCTCTTCATCCAATTTGGGCACAACGATTCGGCCGACATCAAGGCGAAAGACACAGCCAATCGGTATTCTTACAAATTGGAGCGGTCTGTGGCGTTGGGCGTGCCTGTAGACGGCGTCTACCCTTCGACACCCATTGACAAAGTCAATTTTTCTAAAGTCAACGTCAATGAATTTAAAATTAACGCCGCCTATTTAAAGGGATTGCAAGACAAAAAAACATTCCCCTACCAGACCGAATATTATCCTTATGAAATCACCGCCAATGACAAGGTGACAAGAGGTACGTACAAGTGGTATCTCTCTCAATACGTAGAAGGCGCATTAAAAAAAGGCGCGAAGCCCATCATTGTCACGCCAGTGGCCAGAAGAGAATTTGAAAAAGGTAAGATTAAACACCACCATTATGACAAGGAAAATAAAAACTACGACAAAAACTTCCCAAATGATGGCTACGTTGATGCCGCCATACAAGTGGCAAAACAATATGACATCCCATACATAGACCTTTACACGGAAACAAAGCAGTTATATGAGTCGTTGGGCGATGCAAAAAGCGTGAACATGCAAACATACAAAACCAACGGCGAAATTGACAATACCCATTATTCAAAATATGGTGCCTTTACCGTTGCCGGTTTGCTTGCAGAGCAAATTCGGGGGTTAAACATCGAGCTTTCAAATCATGTGACACCACCCGATATGAAAGCGCCCGCTTTCTTTACGCCGATTGCACCACCAACGGCAAAAGCCGCGATCCAAAGCGATAAGGTGTGGAATTTTAGAACGGGGGCATTTGCCAACCGTGCTTCGATGCAATTTGTCGATGAAGACACCGTGATCGACAACCTCCATCTTGTCGCTGGAAAAAATATGAAGTTAGAACTTCAACCTAAAAAACAGCCGACGAGTACAAGCGGGATTGAAAAAGATTTGACTGGAGCCTTGTATATCCACAATGCGTCCTACACCAACCGCATAGAGATCCCTGTGAAGGGGCCTTGTACCATCACTGTCTATGCTGAGGGTGCCACAAACCGTGATATCGTGTTCGGCGATGGCCCCGTTGCCACCGAACTATCCAAAGAACCGTTGGCCGGAGCAGGTCAAGTAAAACCAATCACCTACGTGCATGAAGGTGGCCCCGATACGCTATGCATCTATACAAACGGCGGCGATGGCGTTTACATCTACCAAATCGAACTTGCCTATGCTACTAACACATCAAAATAATCAACCTAGCGCTGTCGCAACATACAACATCCTTTATGTTGTGACATCTCTTTTTTTGTCGTGTGAACTTTTTTAGGAAATGACATTGCATTATTTCTATTTTGTAGTAAAAT
>JAVBJY010000098.1:0-9923 GCA_031546735.1 Eubacteriales bacterium | reverse complement strand
TCCTGCTCTGATGTCGCCACGGATATCGGCATTTGTACAATGCCATTGCCGAGTGCCTCTAAAATGCCATCTGCCGCACCACTCTCAGAAGGGCTTAATGCGTCTGACATAGAAATGGCAATGGACTGGAACTTCGCCGCATCCACAGAAGACATGGAATAAAGCAACACGAAGAAGCACAAAAGCAATGTCACAACATCTCCATATGTTCCTAGCCATTCGGCCAAACCTGTCTTGACCACTACAGGTCTTTTTCTAACCATTTTATTTACTCACCATCCATGTCTAGCCAATCATCTTCTTTTTTTGAAGGATGATCCCGCAGTGACGGAGCCAAAAATGCTTTCAGCTTTTCCTCAATAATACGTGTGTTTTCACCCGCTTGAATCGAAAGCATGCCTTCAATTAATACTTCTTTGAGCAAGATTTCTTCGTCACTATACGCTTTCATCTTGGTGGCGATGGGTGTGGCGATAAAGTTGGCGATAACAGAGCCATAAAACGTGGTAATCAGTGCAACGGCCATGCTACTCCCGATGGAACTCGGGTCGTTCATCCGCTGTAACATCATCACAAGCCCAATCAGCGTACCAATCATGCCCCATGCGGGTGCCTGTGACGCGATTAATTCCCACACACCTTGCGCGTCTTTATGCCGCCCCTCTACATAGGCCAGTTCGGTTTCTAGGATATTTCGGACAAGTTCCGGGTCTGTGCCATCTACAACAAGCAAGATGCCTTTTTGCAAAAACAAATCGTCCATACGAGTTGCGGCATCCTCCAGTTCTAAAACCCCTTCTTTTCTAGCCAAATCGGCTAGCGCGATGATTTGAGCAATCGCCTCCGCGTGCTGTACTCTTTCAGGCAAAAGAATGGTACGAATTGCCTTTAATGCGTTCATCAACTTGGGAATGGGTGTGGCAACTAAGGTTGAGGCAATCGTCCCCCCCACCGTAATCATGACAGAAGGCGGGTCAACAAAGCTCAGTACGGCGCCAAAATCCATATTTGCATTCATTGCGATGGACAGTACAAGAAATAGTATTCCCGAAACAAAGCCTATGATTACGCCAAGCTCCAAAATATCTTACCCCTTTCCATTTAGGCCTATATTTTCCGATACATAACATTCATTGGCACAGCAAAACCGCGAGTGCTTCAACGCGGTTTCTTGCGATAGGCAATAAATGTTATCTATCGGAAAATATGTCAAAAAAAAATTGACGCTGTTCGTTATTCTCGACTACCTTAGATTGCCGTATAACTTACGTTTATATTCAACAACTTTATCTATCACATCATCAATAGACTCTTTGGCAATTATTTTTCGCCCTGTCGTCATTGTAATTGTCGTATCCGGGGTTGATTCCATATATTCTATCAATTCACAGTTTATAAAAATTTCTTTGTTATTCAATTTTGTAATCGAAATCATGTCTGCCTCCTATGTCTATCATATGTACGGCGCCACTTTAAAGCATGACGGCGTATACGCAGGAAGTATGCGAAAATAAGCGATGCCCCTGCCCCTAATAACTTACCCCTGTCATCATATAATAGACAGAGGTAAGTTGGCAAGGCTAATGATTATCTTTTTAGATTAACAATTTCTTGCAACATATCATCTGATGTGGAGATCACTTTTGAGTTTGCTTGGAACCCTCTTTGTGTCGTAATCATCGTGACGAACTCGCTAGCCAAGTCTACGTTTGACATCTCTAGGACACCGCTTCGCATGTTGCCGCCTGTCGCTTGTACATCGACACCAACGCCATCAAAGTCTCCTGAGTTTGCCGTTGTCGCGTACATACTATTGCCCATTTTTTCAAGACCTGCTGCATTTTTAAAAATAGCAATCGGTATTTGTCCGAGTAATTTTGTATCGCCATTCGTATAACTACCTGTGATTTTGCCATCTGTACCGACACTATAGCCTGTCATTGTACCGGCTGTATTGCCGTCATTGGTCACGGCTGATGCATCCGCCGTCGAGTTAAACTGTGTCAATTGACTAAAATCAATCTTGACTGGTTTAAATGTAGAGGTGTACGGGTTAGCCGCTGGTACTGGTAGTGTAATTGTTTTGTTTAAAGTTGCAGGATCCCCTGTAGGCAAGCCATCTTTAAACGGCAGTGTAAACGCACTGTCAAACGTGCCAAAATCCACTATTTTTGTAGGATCGTTGTTAACAGTCGCTTTTGGATCAATTGCAAATTTCCAATTTTGATTCCCTGGCGTTGGATCATAGGTCATCGTTGTATTAAATACAAAACTGTTTCCTTCACTATCATAGACGCGAAGGGTGTTTTTCTGTACTGGCATTTTTGTGCTATTTAGGTTGCCCTCCATTGAAATAGACGTCGTCGCTGCTGGCTTCGAGTAGGCATTATCACCAGCATAAATGTTGAGAGGTTCTACTTTGCCTTGCACAATCTTACGTTGCCCTGGATGGTCTGCATCGTCTGCCGCCGTCCAGCCACACAACTTCATGCCGTTTGCGATCAAGCTGCCATCTTTATCGGCTGTAAACGCACCTGCACGTGTATAATAGTTGCCCGATACGTCATTGACAACGAAGAAGCCGTCGCCTTCTATCATCAAGTCTGATGGATTATTTGTTCTTTGGGATGCGCCTGCTGTCATCAAGTTTGTAATGGCTGAAACTGTAGAGCCCAAGCCAATTTGCATTGGGTTTGTACCGCCGCGACCTGTTGCATCATTCGGCATCGTTGCACCGCTTAATTTTTGACTATAGATATCGCTAAAGGTAACCGACGCCGCTTTGTAACCGATTGTATTTACGTTAGAAATGTTATTTGCGATAACATCCATTTTTGTTTGGTGTACTCCGAGGCCTGAAACGCCGGAGAAAAGTGATCTCATCATAATATTTTACCTCCTAAGGTATACTGTTTGAGGAAGGCCACACACGTCTTGTGTGTCGCTACCTACCCCCTACAGTTTCACAGCTGTAATTTCGATTCCTTCAGTCAATCCGGAATACAAAGCTTCCTTTAAGGTCCAGCTTATACAATTACAGCACCGTCAATGTTAGTGAATATGTTTTCATTGGTGCCAGCTTGGTGCATGGCCGTAATTACGGTTTTGCTTTTAATATTGATGACAAGCGCAACATCGTCTACCAGTACAAGAGAATCGTTAATGCCTTTTGCCGTTGCCATCTTAACGCCCTCTTCTACTCTTTGGATCTGTTCGCCTGTAAGGTTTATGCTTCTGTTGCTGAGCCGCGTTGACGCGTGCTTCGAAAATTTAATTTGAGGTTCGTTGCTAATTTGATGATTTAGAACATCTTGAAAGTGCGTTGGCGTATTGGTCTGGTTGTTGGTTTGGTTTTGCAGCTTATCTCTGACGTTGAAAGGATTGACTATTGTATTGTTATAGACCTGCATATGACACCTGTGCGCGCATTATTTTGCCGCTGCTCTTTCATCGACATATTTCATGTAGTCAGAATAGCTGATTTCAGACTTTCCAACCATTAAGTACGGTATGCCATTTCTCACGTCTACAGAGGTTACAATGCCTTTTACAGTGCCGGCATTAATGCCTTGCCCCATAAGCGCTTGCGCCTGTGTCACGATATCTGCTTTTGTCGTCTGCTTGATATAGTCGGCGTAACTAATTTCATTGTCGCCCACTTCTAAGTATGGCACGCCATCTTTGATCGTAACAGAATCTACTTTGCCACTCAAACCACTCGTCTTTATATTCTTATTAACCAACGCAAGCGACTGTGTCACTGCATCTATTTTTGAGATATGAACATCTTTGCCGCCAACCGACAAATATGCTTCTTTGTTGATAATGTTTACCCCATCAATTTTGCCACTAACATCAACATAATCTTGTGTGTCTGTATCAAAGACCTTGGCGCTTACTGACTTGCCTAACAGCATATCCTGGTCAGACATGGAAAGCACCTCATATGTATGCACTTCTTTTTCGCCTACCATTAAGACTGGTACGTCATTTACAAACTTAACATAATCCACATTGCCTTCGACAAACGCATTTGCTCTGCCCTCTTCATCTAGGGTGATGGCTTGAATATTTTTGCCAATCAGGCTCATCGCTTGTGACACAACAAGGTTGCGGGATACATCTGATTGATCCTTCGCTTGGAAAACATTTTGAACGCCTGAATATGGAACCTCTTTGCCACCAATCATCAAGTATGGCTCGCCTGCTTTGAGTGTGACGGAATCAACTACCCCTGCCATCTGGTCGTATTGCTGTGTATTCTGGTTAAACATTTGGGCATTTACGGTTCTGCCGATTAAGGAGTATGCCTGTGTTTTTGAGGCGTTTGCGTTCATGTTTTGCATTTGCTCTAGGGATGAAAATTGCGCCATTTGAGAAATAAACTCTTTGTCATCCGTAGGATTTAACGGGTCTTGGTATTGCAACTGGGTGACGAGTAACTTCAAAAACGCATCTTTGTCAAGTTCGCCACTTTTCTTTGCTGTGTCGGTAGTCGTTTTTGCCGTGCTTGCTGCTTTGTTTGTTACATCTGCCCATAAATTTGAATCAGCCAACGTTTTCCACCTCCTATGCCTTATAATTTACATTTGCTTCTACAATTTCACTTTCTTCGATATAACGCTGTTCTTCGCCCTCAGACGCAATGCCTTGCATGATATTCTGGATTCTTCTTTGGGATTTTGTTTGTTCTTGCGCCAATTGTTGGTTGCCGCCTGTGTCTTCCTGCCCAACCGAAACCGACAACTCAGACACTTGAACGCCCGCCTCTGAAAGTACATCTTTCAATTTGTTAAAATTGGATTCGATAATTTCTTTTACCCTGTCGTTTTGTGCAGAGAATACAGCTGAAATAACACCGTTATCTGAAACAAGCTTTAGGCTGACATCTCCTAAGAAGTCGGGTCGCAACGTGATTTTGATTTCTGTCATCTTGTCATGATAATCTGCTTTAAACTTTTGTACCATTTGCTCTATTACATTGTGTGCATCCAGATTTCGCATCGGATCTGCTTTTGATACTGTCTCTGTAAAAGTTTTAAACGATGTATCTTGGGTTGTACCCAATCCTGTCATCGGCTGTGCATTGAGCATTGCGCTTTCACCAGCTGATGCGTTCTGGTTGTTTAGGTTTGAATTGCCCGCATTTGAACCCGAGGCTACTGAGGCTATGCCACCCGCCGCCACTTCTTTGTTTGCGGCTGCGACAACGGCTTGCTGCTGCTCTGTATGGTTTGGATTAGGGGCTACGGTTTCCATCCCCGCTGTGATTGTTTTATTGGTTCCGTCATTTTCCTCATTCATGCTTGTGCCTTGCTTTTCGGCCGCTGTTTTTGTCGTCTGGCCACTGGTCGCCTCTGTTAGCGAGCCCTGTTCTTCATCCTCCAACGGTTGCTGTTCTTCTTGTGCTAGCTGTGTTTGACCAGCCGCACCGACTTGGGCGGCAATGCCACGCACCGTATCCAACAAATCTTTGACGCCGTCTACAGACAGCAGTTCCATGGGGCTTTGCACATCCATCACAACCTGCATAAATGCATTCAGGTTATCTTTTTGCGTCAAATCTTCAACAGTGAGGTCGAGTTCGTCTAGTGCATCTTGCACCTTTTCCTGTTTAACGCCCAATGCCTTTGCGATGTCTTTGACTGCTTCTTTGTTTGTTTTTTGCGGTTTGGCTGGGTCAGTTGCTTTCGTATCTTTTGCACGATCGTTTGTCACCAAGTCTTTTTTGTTGTTGTTTGCCTTATACATGTTTTCTCTTGCTTTGTCTTGCCGTGTGTTTTTCTCGGTTCTACTTTGAGTAGCACGACTTGTCTTTTGGGCATATGCGTTGCGATCGTCTTTGGCGCTGTCTGTTTGCTTTTTGCTCGCAATTTCAAACACGCTGTCAAAGGCATTGGCGGCTGGGGCGTTGCTACTCTTGTTTCCACCACTCGGCAGCTCTGGTAAACCCTTTAATCTGTCTAACAATAAAGATGATAAGTTCATTTTCTTCTCACTCCTTTCGATAGAATGTTGTGTGTTGTTATTAAGGCGCCAACAGTTTGGAGATGTTTGACGCATTTTTCGGCGTCATGGTGCCTAGTATGTCGGCTCTCTTTTCGTTACTCATATTTTGAAGTATCTTAACAACCAAATTCATGTCGGATTTGAGCATCTCCTCAAGGATTGCCGACGCCGCGTCTTTCTTCATTGCCTCGTATGTCTTAACATAATCTTGTAGCTGTTTGTCATTTTGAATTGTAACCACTGCTTCTTTATACAACGCACTTGCATTTTCGGGTGATACTGATTCGTAATACTTAGTGTATGCAGTTGGGTCATGCAAGGCGACCAATTTATCAAATTCTGCTTTATCTGTTTTAAATTGTGTTTGCTGCGCTTCAATATCGCTAGAATGCTGTTGCAGTTGAAGCATGCTCGCATTCAAATCAGCCAATTTTGTGTTTAAATCTGTGTTGTCTTTCGTCAGTGTATCCACTTGCCCTTTTGTTTCTTTTAAGAGGGCGACAAGCCCTGCGCGGTCTAGCGCCGAATATTCATCTGTTGGTGCATCCGCCCCTGTCCCTGACGCTGGCGGCAAGACGTGGTTGATGCCCGGAATCTTTTGTAGGTAGGTACGCAAGTATTTCTCCCGTAACCCCCACGCATTTGTGAAGATGAGACCAACCATCCCCCCGATTAAAAGCAAGAGGAACAGAAACATAAGCAGACCGCCCTTACCCTTTTTCTCACCCTGGATCTTTTCTTTTTTCGGTTTTTTCTCTTTTTTCGGCTTCTTTTCTTTCTTCTCTTTTTCTTTTTTCGGGGCAATATCGTCAAGATCGTCTTCAATTTTATTTTTAGCAGCCATTGTATCTATTCTCCATCTGGTTAAGCCTTATTGTTATACTGATAGCTTACGATTTCATCTACGATTTTCTGTTCTGCCTTTTGTTCTTCCTTCATATATTCAACCTTGTCGTTTTCTTTTAAAACGTCAAGCATTTTTCTCTCTTTCATGGACTCGACCAGTTCGAGTCTCTTCTTTTCAACCGTCTTTTCGGCCATATCAATCAAAATAATTTGGTCACGGATTCTTTTTTTCATCAGTTCAAGGTATCGGTTGTAACTTTGAAATTCTTGCGGGTTAATGGAGGCTTCAATGCTGTTTCTAAAATTCATCACCGCTTGGTTCTGTTCTTCTTCTAATCTTATTTTTTCATTCTTCTCTTCTTCTAGTTTCCCAAGTGCTTTTCCGTATTCAAGTTTTTTCTGGTCTTCGACTTTTTGCTTCACATTCAAAAAACTCTGCAATCTAAATTTAAAACCAGCCAATCCCTTTACTCCTTCACAATGTCAAACATCTCATGCAGAACGTCATCAAATTCTACTTTGTCTTCTGTGCTTTGTGTGAGAAAACTGATAATGGATTTATGTTTGTTAACGGCATCATCAATATCGGGATTGCTTCCCTTTACGTAGGCACCAATGTTAATCAAATCTTCTGCGTCGGAATAAACCGCCATAGATTTTTTCACTTCGAAGGACGACTTCTTGTGTTCTTTGTTTACGATGTCACTCATAACACGAGAAACACTGGCCAGTATATCGATGGCTGGATAGTGATTTTTGTTTGCCATTTTTCTAGACAACACGATATGACCGTCTAAAATACCGCGGGCTGTATCTGTAACCGGCTCTGTTAAGTCGTCACCGTCTACAAGCACTGTGTATAGCCCTGTAATCGAGCCTTTGTCTGATGTGCCAGCTCTTTCTAGCAGTTTTGGCATAACCGAGAAAACAGATGGGGTGTAGCCCCTTGAAACGGGCGGTTCGCCTGTCGCCAAGCCCACTTCTCTTTGTGCCATTGCATATCTTGTTAGTGAATCCATGAGTAACAGCACATCTTTGCCCTGTTCTCTAAAATATTCTGCAACCGACGTGGCCACTTGCGCCGCTTTTAAACGCACGAGCGCCGGTTTATCTGAGGTAGCAATGACAAGGACGGAACGCTTTAAACCCTCTTCGCCCAAGTCTTTCTCGATAAACTCTCGCACCTCTCTGCCACGCTCTCCGATGAGTGCAATGACGTTGATATCTGCTTTTGTATTTCTTGCAATCATACCCATTAACGTACTTTTGCCAACACCACTACCTGCAAAAATACCAACCCGTTGCCCTTTGCCTATAGTCAACAAACCGTCAATCGCTTTTACGCCGAGGGGCAATGGCTCTGAAATTCTTCTTCGTGTGAGTGGATCGGGTGCTACATTCAAGGTTGGATATTCGATGGTTGTTGACAGCGGTCCTTTTCCATCCATAGGCGCACCAATACCATCGAGCACCCGCCCTAACAATTGCCACCCTACTTTTACCATGAGTGGTTTGCTAGTCGCTTCTACGATGCTACCGGGTCCGATACCAGCCATGTCACCAAGGGGCATAAGCAAGATGGTGTTTTCTCTAAACCCGACGACTTCTGCCAGTACACCTTTGCTGTATTTGCTTGCTTTTATATAACAGCTATCCCCGACGCTTACATCTGGCCCAAGTGATTCTATGGTCAAACCGACGACTTGCGATACACGCCCTAACCTTGAAACCAGTGGCTTATCAAGTGCTGCTGTATATTTTGAAAGTTCGACAATCATAGTCAATCTCACCTATTCTCCAAAATGTAATAGAGGTTTTGTTTTAAATTTTTAAACTGTTGCTCTAAACTGCTGTCGATGTCGCCAAAAGGCGTTTCCACAATACAGTCGCTGGCATTAAGCGAAAAATCTTTGATGATTTCTACATCCACGGTGCCATCCGTCATAGACAAAATCTCTTGCTTGCTTTTTAACACCATGTCGTAATCATCCGGTGATATATGAATCTTCACATCACCCGCCACTTTCGAATTAGACAGCCCATGTCGGACAAGGCTTAAAATCAGTTGAGGGTTTAGCTTGTAGGTATCTTGCAATATTTTGTCAGTTAGCTTGATGATTAACTCGACCGCTTCTGCCTCTATCCCCTCTAATGTTTCTCGTTTTTCGGTGACTGCTTGGTCTAGCACTTGTTGTGCCTCTGCTTTTATCTGTTCGGCCTCGTTTGCACCGATGCCGTATCCTTCTTTGTATCCGGTTGTATAGCCTTCGCTCTTTGCCGCTTCAAATATCTCTTGCCTATTCAACTCTGCTGTATTCTTTGCCTCTTGCAACAAGGCAAAGGCTTCTTCTTCTGCTCTTTTGATCATGCCTTCGGCTTCCGTGCTCGCCTCATGAAGAACTTGATCTGGTGTTTTTTGACGCAATTCTTGTTCAAAAATTTCTTTTTGAATCTTTTCTTCATTTTCTCTTTGAATCTCTAATGTAGCAAGCTTTGGCACGACGATATTGACCATGTTTTGATCTTCCATTGTGATGCGTGAGGCTCTTAAAATCTTAGACAATGATCTCATCTCCTCCGCCTCTTGCGACAATAATCTCACCTGCATCTTGCAATCTGCGGATAATATTTACGATTTTTTGTTGCGCTTCTTCTACATCGGCACGTCGAACAGGACCCATAAACTCCATGTCCTCTTTTATCATTGCCGCCAGACGTTTTGACAAGTTTCCGAAAATCATGCTCTGCACGTCTCCGCTCGAACCTTTCAAAGCGATTGCAAGTTCTCTGTTGTCGATGTCTTGTCTTAACACGGTCTGGATGGAACGACTGTCGAGCGTGAGTATATCTTCGAATACAAACATCTTCTTCTTGATTTCCTCGGACAACTCCAAGTCTTCTGATTCTAATGTTTCCATGATGTTCTTTTCTGTGCCTCTATCCACAGAGTTCAAGATTTCTACGATTGCATCGACACCGCCGACCGTCGCATAATCTGTCGTCATAAGAGAGGATAATTTTTTTTCGAGCACTTTTTCCACCTCTTTGATAACCTCTGGGAAGGTTCT
>JAVBJY010000076.1:0-10277 GCA_031546735.1 Eubacteriales bacterium | reverse complement strand
CGCTATTTCCCGATGCATACATTGGCGCTCAACAAAACCGCTTCCCTATTTGAAACCAACCCTGTACAAGCCACGGCTTTGGTTTCGTTCGCCGTGCTTGCGGTGATCATCGGGCTTGTTTTCTTTTTTGTATCTTTCGTTTTGAGAAAGCAAAACCGAGCACTGCTTGACATGCAAAAACATCTACATACGTCTGAAGAACTGCTTCAAAAAGATATGCTTGTAAAAGAGATATACGACCAACTAGAGCACATTATCGCCAGTACGCCCTTCGCCTTTGCCATCATGATAGAAGGAAAAATCGTGCGGTGCAACGACTACACGCGAGAAGTGTTTGGGGTTGATGTGGGCACCATGCCCCGGAGTTTTTTCGTCGATCCTGCTGTACGCGATGCAATCCAGCAACGCCTGAAAAATCATGAGCGGATTCGCAACGAAATCGTATGGGTACGGATTAAAAACAATGTCGAACGGCGTTTTAATGTTTCTTACATCGAAACGATCTATAGTAACCAAACGGCACATGTCGCATGGGCCGTAGACATTGAAGACATTGAACAACAAAAAGATGGATTGAAACGAGCAGAAAGAGCTTTGCGACGGGTCATTGACACGTTGCCAATCCCAATGATGATTGTCGGCTTGTCTACAAAAGAGCTGCTATACTGCAACCGCTCTTATGCCGTGCTCTTTGGATATGACACCCCTACCGCCGCCCGTGGTTTGAAGCAAGAAGAACTGCTTGACTACTATGAAGCCCATCTGGTTAAAAAAATAGGAAGCGATTCTTTCGATAACATTCTGGCGTTTGAATATGTTTGCAAGACACCTTCTGGCAAAGATATCGAACTGATGCTGTACGCAAACATGATCGAATACAACAATATGGAAAGCGTCGTTCTTATCTGCCAAGATATTTCCGACCAAAAGAAACAAGCACAATTGTTGCAAAGCGCCGCTGATAAGGAACGTGAAGCGAACCAACTCAAAAGCGTCTTCCTTGCCAACATGAGCCACGAAATCCGTACGCCGATGAACGCCGTCATCGGTCTGTCGCAAGTGGCGTTAATGAAACACCAAGACGCAGACAACATGGATTTATACCGAAAAATCAATCTGTCCGCCAAGAACCTATTGTCCATCATTAATGATATATTGGATTTTTCTAAAATTGAAGCCGAAAAATTGGACTTGGTCGACGATGAGTTTTGTTTGGAAGAAATTATTTCCAATGCCTTCATGGTCGCAATCGAACGGATTGAAGATAAAAGAGTCGAGGTGCTTTTAGACCTTGATCCGAACGTGCCTTGTTACTTGTATGGCGACAAAACAAGGCTATGGCAAATTTTGAAAAACCTTCTTGATAACGCTGCAAAATTTACAGACGCCGGGCGAATTGTTTTGCATGTGTCCGTGGATGAACAACAAACAGATTTGGAGAAAGTGACGGTTGTCTTTGATGTAACGGATACAGGCGTCGGCATGGATCCGAGCCAATTGGATCGATTGTTTACCCCCTTTGAACAGCTTCATAACGCTGAATTTAAAAACAAAAAAATGGGCACGGGTCTTGGCATGTCGATTACAAAGCAATTGGTTGCGATGCTTGGCGGCGATATTCATGTCACAAGCACACCCCATGTTGGCACAAATTTTATGATTCGTATTCCGTACAAATGGGCCGATATCACCATCACCACCCAAAAAATGATCACCACAATCTTGACCGATGCCAAGCAGATTTTAAGCCCTGTGTTGCTTGCGGACGATGATGTGTGCGCATTAAAAATCATGTCGCATCTGCTAGAGACAAACGGCATCGAAACCGTTTGTGTAACAAGCGGCGATGAAGTGATGGAAGCCATTCGCGTTCGCAACGAAAGCGGCGATCCATTTCATATGATTATTTTAGATTACGTGCTTGGCAAAGACAATGGACTTGAAATCGGGCGTAAAATCAAGCTTATTTGTAACGATGTGCGCCTGTTAATGGTGACGGCCTATTCCAAACAGTTCCTCTCTCTGTCTGATATACAAGACGCAGGCTTTTTGGATATCATTGAAAAGCCGTTTATCGTTTCTACCTTTTTTCAAAAAATATGCCGCACCGTCGCCGCCTTGCAAGAGCAAGCCGAATACCCGTCCTTTCCCCATGCGCGTGTATTGCTTTGCGAAGATAACCAGATCAATCAGCAGGTGGCATGCAGCATGTTAGAAGCATTTGATGTGGTGCCAGAAATTGCGCAAAACGGAACTGAGGCCATTGCGTGGCTTGAAAAAGAAAAATTCGATTTGGTCTTTATGGATATCATCATGCCTGTGATGGACGGTCACGAGGCAACAACACACATACGCCAAAGCCAAGCCGATTATAAAGATGTGCCGATTATCGCCATGACCGCAAACGTCATGAACGATGAAGTGACCCGTTGTTTTGAAGAAGGCATGAACGGGCATATTGAGAAACCGATTGACTTTGATGCCCTTCAACGTCACCTCGTGGCCTATTTGCAAAATACCAATGTGAAGTGAGCGTATCGCGCATAAGAAGTTTTATCTGGAGGTGGGTGTTGGTGAAGAATAAATACATCCTCGTACTGATGTTGGTTGTGGCCGTGGCTGTATGCTTTTTTATGGTATGGGCAAAGCCACAAAAAAACACGGCGGTTTATACTTTCAGCGGTGCAAGCGATGCAATTGCGATCAATAATGGACTGATCATCGTGACAGATGATATGGATAAATTTGTTGGCGGTGATTTGACCTTTAAAGAGGGAGAGATGGCGAACATTAAAGAGAGCGCCGTGCGATTTTATTTTTTTAAAGACGGGGTTGAAACCACCATACAAGAGAATCGTGACAGCATTGTCGGCTCGGCTGTGGGCACAAAGATTCAAAAAGATACGGGGTCTAGCAGTGCAAAAGACTTGTTTTATGGCGATGATTTAGACTTGATTGTAAAATCGTTACATTTTCAACTTCGTGGTACTTTTATCTCGGGTGAGAAATTTGAATATGATTGTGGCCTTGATGTGAAACAAGTGTTGGGGTAAAAGATTTGCAAAAAGAGTGCTATATTTATCGGGATAAATATGGCACTCTTTTTTAGTAGCGATTTAACTCTTAGTCAAGCAAGGAACGTTCCTAAAGATTGTCTTCGACTGCTTCTAGGAAAATACGCTTACGGAAGGCTCCATTCATTTTAACCTTTTTCATTCTGGCTTTTTCCATTTCATCAAATGAAATATTTTTTGACTCTAAAATAGCATACATGACCTCAAAGATGTCACAAATCTCTCCAATGTTGTCATCTTCAAGGTATTCATTAACCTCTTCTGCTAGTTTTTCGTGCAAACACCGCTTATACTCTTCTTCTGATAAAACCGTTATCCCAGGTGATTTGCCTTGCATTGAGATTATATCTGGTATGTTATCACGTACCAATTTTTGATAAATTTTCTTCATGTTCAAACCTCCGAAAGTATAAACGCTTCACAAGAGTAGCGGTACAACCTTCCCTACGATTGATATTTGCAAAATGGACATTTCGGGTAATCAATATCATGCCTTTTACCACAACGCGGGCAAGTCGTCTTACTGATATCGTCCCCTTCATCCTCATCAGAAATATCCCCTCTACCATTTGTATAACGTGCTTCAACAATCCCATTTCTAACCGCAATTTTTATAACAAAATAGAGAATGACATACGAAACAATTACGCCTATTATCCAAAGAAAAATATTCAACCTTGTCACCGCCTTGTATAAATCATGCCTATTCACTATAAATCTCAATGCTTATACGATCCGTTTGGTAATCGGTACTGTCGAGGGGATTACCCTTTCAAAAATTTCTATATCAGCAACACTGGCAAACGCTCTTTTGGGAAGTATCGTGTAGAGATGCGCGTTTTGGACAAGAAAATAAAACTCCTTGTTTTCCCATATTTCGGTATAAACATCCCATTTTAAATTTGAGTTTATATTTTCAGTTTTGAAGACAATTCCTTCTTCTGAAAAAAGCAGTTTATATTCTTCTTGGAATTTTGAAGTGAGTTTAAAATGGCGTTTGGGGATATAAAAATATAACATGAAGAAAATAGCCGCAACAACCATCACAAGCGTTACCAAAATAACGCTGAGAAGACTGAAATGTGACCAAAACAAATTAAACAACGAGAATGGCACAAGAATGGAACCCAGTATTATATTTATCTTGCTAGCGACTTTGCTCATAAATAAATGTTGTCTATACGCCTTGATGTACTCGTATTGGGTGTATTTAAAAACGATTTCTACTTTCTCCATATGTTGCCCCCATATTGTATAAACTCGTTATAAAAGTAATATTATGTCGTGCCTCTATAACGTAAAGTGGTTCACTAGCCAACACATTTTTTAAAGATAAAATGTGTTGGCTAGTGAACCCATTATACTACATCATCGCCTCAAAGCTCGCAACCTTAACCGCCGCGCAAAATACATCCAGCGCCCGTGACAGCTCGTCTTGTTCTGGATACGAGGGGGCAATTCTGATGTGGCTATCGTCGGGGTCTACGCCATATGGATAGGTAGCGCCCGCCGGTGTCATCGTAAGCCCAGCTTCCTTGCACAACGCGACGATTCGCTTCGCCGTGCCCTTTGAGCCATAAAAAGAAATAAAGTATCCGCCCTGCGGGTCATTCCACTTTGCAATGCCAAGCGAACCCAGTTCGGCTTCAAGCCGCTCGACCACCAACTGAAACTTAGGGCGCAACAGCGCCGCATGTTTGGCCATGTGGTCACGAATTGATGTTACATTCTTGAAGAAATGCACATGTCGCAACTGATTGATTTTATCCGGCCCGATGGACTGAACCGACATTCTTTTTTTGTTATACTCTATATTGGATTTGCTAGACGCAACGCATGCGACAGACGCGCCGCCAAAGCTAATCTTGGAGAACGAAAAAAACATGTACACCCGATCGCCGTGCCCTGCTTTTTCACATTCGGTCAAGATATTGGGCATCTGGTTGTAACTTCCATAAAAATGGTGTATGCCATAGGCGTTATCCCAGTAAATACGGAAATCTGCCGCTGCCGTCTTCATATTCGCCAGACGAAGCACCACTTCATTTGAATAAATAATGCCTTCGGGATTAGAATATCTCGGCACGCACCATATCCCTTTAATGGAAGGGTCATTGGCTACCAGTTCTTCTACGGTATCCATATCGGGGCCATCCACTGTCTGCCGAATCGTAATCATCTCGATCCCAAAATATTCACAAATGGCAAAATGCCTATCGTATCCGGGTGACGGACAAAGAAATTTAATCTTGCCTTGGGTAGACCATGGTGCACTGTCTTTGGCACCACTGAGCATATGCGAAGCGATGTTGTCAAACATCATCGTCAAGCTTGCATTGCCCCCTACAATAATTTCATCCGTCGACACCCTTAATATATCTGCAAAGATTTCTTTCATCTCAGGCAACCCTTCAAGGCCGCCATAGTTTCTGCAATCTACGCCGTCTCGGCTTCGGTATGCCTCTTCTGACAGGCAGGTAAGCAAGGGGTTTGATAAGTCCAACTGCTTTTGGCTTGGCTTGCCCCTTGACATATCCAGTGCCAACCCCATCGATGCATATATCTCTAGTTGTTTTGCCGCTTCTTCTTTCATACGCACAAGCTGTTCTTTGCTATAGTCACGTGCATGCTTGTCATTCACTGTCGATCACCTCGTACAAATTTTATAGGTTTATAATTTTAGTTTCTTGGATACTTATCAAACAATTCTACGATGGAGTTGTATAGTGCAACTGCCACCTTTTGTCTGTATTCAGACGACGATAGATTTTGCGCTTCTTCGTAATTTGTAATAAAGCCGACCTCTACAAGCGCCGCCGGTATCTTCGATTCACGTAGCACTTGGAAATTGGCGGTCTTGATTTTTCTATCGCTGGAATTCAGCTCTTGGATCAAATTTCTTTGCAGTGTGTCCGCCAATATGCCGCTCGTAAGACCCGTACCTGTGTCATTGGGGTTTAGATAATACACCTCTGTTCCCTTTGCACTGGTGTTGGTTCCGGCTGAGTTGATGTGTACAGAGACGAAAAAGTCTCCTCTTGGGTTTGCAATCACCGTCCTGTCTGAAAGCGTCGGATACACGTCCGCATCTCTCGTTGTATACACTTTAATCGTGCCGCTTTGTTCTAGCATTTCCTTCGTTTTTAATACGATGTCAAGCGTCAAATCTTTCTCTGACAGCCCATTGCTGGTGGCACCTGTATCTTTCCCGCCATGCCCGGCATCCAAAACGACAATCCGCTTGTATTTCTCTGTTGGCTTGATAAAGTTTATGTATACATTACTTGCATCCTCTGTCACTGTGTATTCGAAGGCTTGCTTTTCATCAAAGGTGAGTGCTGTGTTGTTCATGTTTGTTTGAATGTGCACCGCTTGATAGCAATCGTCCATTATACTATATTCGCCATAACCTAAAAATCCCTCTAAATTTGTATTAAAATTTACGACGTAGGCATGGTTCAAAATTTGCTCTTTAAACGTAATGGTCTTGATATCGATTGGGTTGGCTTGATTTTTTGTGATTCGAAAGCGCTTGTTCTGGTTATCATAATATATATTTTTAAACGAAACGTCGGTTATGTTGATCTCGGAGCCATTGCCTGTTTCATTGATTTTAAAATTAAAGTTGTTGTTTGTCTCTAACACCACACGCACCGTATCGGGTGTAAACTGGGAGTATCGAACCGCATTCACATATTTACCTTGGGTGAAGGTTTTATCCCCTAGCGAGAGCACTGCATTTGGTATATCGATGACAAGGCGCATCGGGTCTACCATTTTGGTCACCTCTGCGCTTATCTTTGTTGTGCCGTTGATCCGCAGGCAATCACTGATGGCATTTGTAGAAAAATCGATATTCTGAATGGTATTTTTTTCAAAACTAACAATGACACTCTTTTTATCGGGAGACAAGGAGGCGTTACAGTCGTGCTTCGCATTGAGATCAAACACAACCCTTGTAACCATCTTCGGTGTCACTTGGTTTTGCGCCACTCGAATTGTTTTAACAATTGGATGGTTGACCTCCATTGTTTTTTGCGCAACCTTCATCTCGGTGTTGTATACATCCACGACCAACCGATTATCATCAGCAAAAAATTGCTCTATTTTTTCTGCTTGCCCGGCTAAGTTAATGGAAAAGAAACGGTTGTCGCCACCGGGTGTCGTGATGGATACGACCGCCGGTTGGGACGAATTGACACCCGTTTGCACTGTGTCTGCCGCACCTACCGCCAAGTCTGCATCAGTGGTTGCGGTGTCTGTCGTAACCGTTTGCGTCTGGTCTGGTTGTGCCGTAACAACGGGTGCAGCAGATGCACCCTGTGTTTCTTTATATTCGGGCGTACTGATGGCGGCCACTCTCGTCTTGCCATCCCACGCCACATTGAGACCAACCGATTCAGCCGCGAAGCGAATCGGAATCATCGCCTTGTTGTTGATGATCTTCGGTGCCATGCTCATTTGAATTTTATTGCCATTGACGTTGGCGATTTTGTTGTCCATTTGCAACACCACCATATTTCGATCGTACGCAATATAGACTTCCCGCTTTGCATTATTCCAATCCACAATGCCGCCGAGTGGTTCGAATATTTCTCTCGCTGGTATGTACGTGTTGCCTTGTAAAATAACAGGTGGCATCGGCAAACCCGACAGCTCGTCACCATTTAACATCAAGTGGACAGGCTCGGCCACATACGCGTGGGGCTTGCCATCATAGGTGAGCGACAGCCGAACCATTTCGGCCCCAAATGCTGCCTTCGTCATCCATATTGTACAAATTATATATAAAAAAGTTTGCGAAAGCAAACTTTTACCGCTGTTCCTGAAGCACCGCGACTGGTCGCGGCTAGGAACAGTGCGTAGCACTTTCCTAACAGGTAAAAAAGTAACTTTCACTTTCAATACGTATCCCTCCAAAAAAAATATTTTGTTTAATTATATCAAATAAAAGAAAATCATACATGATTTTATATCATTTGATATATACTTGTAATATTTTTTTTATTTTTGCGCAAAATACGTCTACACGAATGGTGACCTGGAGGTGTTTGAACTGAATATTAACTGCGTAAACAAATGCACATACCAACAAGAAGGCAAATGTACACTTGACGAATTGCCGGTGATTCAATTTTCTGACAGTGTGGATGCATCCGACGGCTGCCCCTACAAAAATGATATACCCACCGCCCAGTAGGCGATGCCGTGGGCAACGTATATGAAATCGTAAATTTTTGTATGGAGTTTTTTTCTAAAACATGTATAATTGAAGGAGTACAAGAAAACTATCATTTTAGGAGGAACCCCAAATGGATGTACAAAGCTTTACGATCGACCACGACAAATTACTACGCGGCATCTACGTTTCGAGAAAAGACAATGTAGGACAAGAGACCGTGACAACGTTCGACATCAGAATGAAAGAGCCAAACCGTGAGCCAGTGATGGACACGTCTGTCATGCATACACTAGAGCACTTGATGGCGGTCTATCTACGCGGTCACGAGAAAGCAAAAGATGAACTCATTTACGTTGGCCCCATGGGCTGTCGAACAGGGATGTATATTATTTTTAAAGGCGATTTGGAAGTGGACGACATCGCCCCTTGGATGCAAGAAACGTTTTCTTACATCATGAACTTCGAAGGCGAAGTGCCCGCCACCAAACCGATTAACTGCGGCAATTGCCTTGACCATAACTTGGGCATAACCAAATGGGAAGCGCGTAAATATTACGATGAGATTTTAAAAGATTTGAAAGAAGAAAATAAGGTCTACGCGGTGTAAAACATTGTACGACCTCTGGTCTCAACATTACTTTTCCCCGTGCTTTAAATACCCTACAAGCTGTTTCATGGCCTGTAGGGTATTTTTGCTTTCCGCATATGGACTGCACGCCAAAGCCTAGGGCGATACGACACAAAATTCCAAATTTATGTTGCCATAGGGCAATTGTTCCATTATAATAGAGTATACCGCTTAACAGATCAACATACATATATTTCGTCATGGATAAACCACAATGGTACATATTACAACTTAGGAGTGTTGAATGAAATGAGAATCGGTCATAACCTGCCTTCACTAGTAGCGAAAAATGCAATCAGCAGATCCAACGATGCAACAGACAACTCGGCTAAAAAATTGTCGACTGGCAAACGCGTAAACACAGCCGCCGATGATGCGGCTGGCATGGCCATTATTAATAAGTTTAAGACCCAAGTAAAAGGCCTAAACATGGCCGACAGAAATGCCAGCGATGCCATTTCTTTAATACAAACAGCTGAGGGCGGCTTGTCAGAAATGCACAACATGTTACAGCGTATGAGAGAATTGGCCGTACAAGGGGCAAACGACACCCTAACAACGTCCGATAGGGGGAAAATTCAAGAAGAAGCAGATCAGTTAATCCAAGAACTTGATAAAACCGCGGGCAAAATTCAATTTAACACGAAACCATTGCTAGAAGGTGGCGAATGGGATGGTCATGAACCAAACCCAAGATATTTGCCTTTAACCCTTACCTTTCAAGTTGGCGCCAGTAAAGAAGATGGGCAAAATGGCATGGAATTATCTGCAAGCATCCCCACTATGAAGGCATGGGACATCGGTGTGGGCAGATTGGCAAAACCAGAAGTAGCAGAAGATTTAAGGCATGTTAGTAATGGTGAAACTTGGGATACTTTAGGGCGTGTGTCGACCTGGAGCAAACCAGGTATGTCCGCGAAAGACTATATGGAGATGTCTGTGTCAGATGGGGTGTACCATAATGTTTCTTATTCCAATGGCACCTATGTTGTTAGCCAAAACATTCCAAGCCCTTGGAACGGTACGCCTATCCCGGCTGGATCATATTCAACAGGCGATTTCCTCGCCCTTAACGATTCACGCCTTTACAAGGGCGGTGCCTATTCGACAAGAGTCGGTTGTACGGATGCCATTAAAATGGTAGACGATGCCATAAATCAAGTGTCCGACGTTCGCTCCAATCTCGGTGCCGTGCAAAACCGCCTAGAACACACCGTTTCTGCCATTCGCGTTTCTGTCGAAAACGCCACAACCGCGCTCTCTCGTGTCGAGGATGCCGATATGGCAGCTACAATGACCGAATACAGCACAACAAACGTATTGGTGCAAGCGGGGATTTCGATGCTCGCGCAGTCTAACCAACGTCCACAGCAAGTTCTTCAACTTTTACAAT
>JAVBJY010000160.1:0-3068 GCA_031546735.1 Eubacteriales bacterium | reverse complement strand
TATCGGTTGGATCGGATTAGCCGCTCGATTGCTGATTTTTCTCAGCTTATCCTTACGTTTGAAAATCTGAATGTCAAGTTCACATCGGCTACAGAAAACTTTGACAGTGCAACGCCGTTGGGTCGGGCGATGATCAATATTATCATGACCTTTGCGCAACTCGAGCGCGAGACCATATCCGGACGTATCACAGACAGCACCTACTACCGCGGCAACAAAGGGTGGTGGATTGGGGGACGTGCCCCCTTCGGATACAAACTATCAAAATTAAAAGATAGCAATGGCAAGCTGCAAAGTTCGTTGGCAATCGAGCCGACAGAAGCCGAGATCGTTAAACTATTTTATGCGTGGTATTTAGAGCAAGACATGTCGATTAATAAAATTGTCACCAGAGCATTTGAACAGGGCATAAAGACACGAAACGGCAACGCATGGAGCATCCGTGTCATTGCGGATATGCTTTGGCACCCGATGTACACCCAAAACACGATGAAAATATATAATCACTTTCGCGATTTGGGCGCCCATATCATCAACGCCCTCGAAGAATTTGACGGCACAAAATCTGTAAATTTGTATGGGCGTCTTAACAAAAACGCAAGCCACCATAAACGATTTCGTGAGGTAAGCGAGCAAAACTTCATCGTGAGCCACCATCCCCCCCTCATACCCGATGATGAGTGGCTAAAGGTACAAGCCAAAATGACCGCGAAGAAGCACGCACCCCCCCGCACAGGGCAGAGCCAACACTCCTACTTGTCTGGGCTTTTAAGATGCGGCGAATGTGGCTACGCCGTTTCGGTTATGAGCCGACATGAAAATTATAAAATCTATATTTGTAGCTCTAAAAAAAATCGCGGCACAAAGTTTTGTAAAAGCCAAATCATACGAACACATATCGTGGATGATGCCGTGCTGTCACAGCTGATCGAATATTTCCATTCGGATAAGGTGAAAGAAGAATTGAAAAAAATAAAACAGGCGAGAACCATCTCGCCTGAAATTTTAGTAGAGAAAAACAATTTAGAAATGAAACGAACGAAGAACAATTTTGAAATACAGAATCTCGTCAAAGCCATCGCCGATGGCAATGCCATTGTAAATAAATATTTGACAGAACAGGTACAAACTCTGGACGACCAAAATGCAGAGATCCAAGCCCAATTAAAAAAAATAGAATCCCTGGCCTATGCCCATGACCAGACGCTCGACGCCCTCACCCTGATCGCTACATTTGTGGGCGATGTAGACCGTAACATAAAATCCGCTTCTTTTGATGAGATGAAATGGCTCTGCCAAACCCTCATCAAGCACGTGTATATTTCAAAAGACAGCATTGCCGTCTCCTTCCTCATTTAACACCCGTTTACATCCCGTCTTTCTTTGCGCACCAAATACCACGCCCGCCCCTTCGTATACGCCACATGTAAAAGTTGCACTGCAAAAATACAGAACAACGGCCGATACGAAACTGTGTAGCGTGGCGCTGTTTCCAAAATCATAAACAAGCTGACCGAACCGGCAAAAAAGAAATAAGTCGCTTCAATGGGCTTGCGCCCTCTCATCCGCAAGAGTGGGATAAGAAAGCACCCTAAAAACGCCATCGCCATGATGACGCTGTCGTATACGAAAATAATCGTCTGGTAGCCACCCATGTCATCTGCGAAAAACGCGGGTGATGCGCTCACGCGCTGGGAGGCAACTTTAACCATGTATTCGCTTTTAACCCACGTGCGAAGCTTGTCTAATGAGTGCCCCGGCAACCCAATCCCTATTTTTTTATACCGCGACAATGCCTTGCTTGCGAAGTATTGTTGTACGTCGCTTGGATTGTATGCATCTTTTTCCACTCGCGCAAATTCTTCGGCATCTTCTTTGTTCCAACGACCATTTGCCGACGCGCCGACATAGAGGTTCCAACCGTATGATTTGGTGGGCGGTGGATATTTTGTGATATCCTCTACGATTTTGTGTGTCACCGAACTAGAGAGCGCAAAGATCAAAACAAAAACACCTATGACACACAAAGGCTGAATGACCTTTCCTCTTGTATACATGACCTGATGCAAACAAAGCGCAACGAGAAGGATAATGGCGACGGGTCTAAAAAAATTAGCAACTGCACAACACACAGCCGCGAGGCTATAAAACACAAATGGCGTACTCTTCTTATCAAAGGTTGTTGCGTGCGCATGCTGATACGCATACAGGCTAAACAGACAAAAAAGCCCAAAGGCAAGCTCGGCATTGATGGTGTTGGCATAAATCCATATGTATGGATGCAAGGCAACCAACAAAGCCGTGAGGAGTGCCCACTTGTAAGACATAAACAACGATGCATAGAGATATACCGTTTCGACAAGCAAAACAACAATGCAATGGTTGATCACAATGGCGACCACATCAGACGTGCCAAATATGCGCATAAATACAGCTAAAAAAGCGGGATACGTAACCGTATGCGGAAAAATACCCTGATAGAGCAATGGCCCTGTAAAGGTTTCGTTTGTTAGGCCTTGCGCGTTGGTCAAATAAAACGCAAGGTCTCCTTCATACCAAAGGCGCACGTTTAAGCTGTACAACAGGCATACGCCCAGAGAAAAGAGACCGATACAAGCCATCGTGACCCCTTTTGACGGCCTGTAAACCGTCAAAAGAAAAAAGAGTATGGCGGCGGCGAAGACAATCCCAAAGAACACCACCACCACCTGCATCGAAAACAAAACGCTAGGCATAAAGATATGTGCAAACCAAATCAATACAATGAAAAAGAAAGCAATCAACATCGTCTCCACGATGCGTGCTATCAAATTATTTCTCATGATAACCCCTTCTCCTCATTTCCAGATCGAAAATAAAAAATAGTATATAGAATATTAAAATTCTATATACTATCCGAACCTATCGTTATGTCTTACTTCGCGTCAACAACCGCCATGTGTTCAACCAAGTCAACAACCTTGTTTGAATAACCCCATTCGTTGTCATACCAAGCAACCAATTTTACAAAGCTATCGTTTAACGCGATACCTGCAGATGCATCAAATACAGATGTGCAGTACTCGCCG
>JAVBJY010000067.1:0-2921 GCA_031546735.1 Eubacteriales bacterium | reverse complement strand
TTACTATACTTATGGTCTTTTGTAAACTACTATAGCCTTCTCCAGACTTTAATTGAGTCACTAACATTTTTGCATTATAGTAAGTAAGTCTTTCGGGCATTTCTTCTTGTTCCAAAACTTGCATTTCTATATGAACAATTTTGCCTGTTTTGGTGGTTATTTTAACATCTACGATACTTAATTTGTCAGTTTCATTTTCACGTTTTAAATGCGTGTCTTCTATTGCAATTAATTCATATTCATCTTGCGGAAGATTTAATACCGATTGTAAAAAATCTATTAGTATTTCAATATTTCCTTTATCTCCAAAGAGCTGTTTGAATACAATATCCATTTTAGGTAAGAGTATTCTTTTATATTTATCATTTTTTATTTGTTCACTCATATTAAAAGTCCCCATTTTTACAGAATGTTAGCTACTAAAATTATATCATACTTTTTATACGTCAACAATCTGCTATTGCTAAGATTCCGAGTATCATTGCCAATTATTCAAATACAAAAAAAGTTGAATGCATATGTTTACACTCAACTTCCTACAAGATTATTATACTGCTTTAGCTCGAATATATATTTACAAGAAGAAAGTGCGTATCCAACGGTGTTTCAGAATCTATCCCAGTTGAGAAGCCCACCATGCTCAAATGGTTAGTCTCGTTCTAAATTTATTGGATCAAGGCAACCCGTCCAAAGAATCGGCTAGGGCATGTTTGAAAACTAAAAATCGTACAAAATCCAAATATATGGCATAATTACCCAAAAGAGAGAGGGGTAATGAAGCCATGGTACATCGTCACGAAATTAACGCAGTCGAGCCTTGGGATTGCGATTTTCATCATTACAAAGAATGACATTTTGTTGAAATAGCATAGTCGCCCTAAGTTTTCAAACACGTCCTAAACTCTCTGTATCGATAAAATTTTTATGTCAGATACAAGTTTTTGCCCCTCTGTATCTAGGTTGTGAATCATTCTAACAACCTCCATACCACTCGTCACCTTACCAAAAGCCGGAAAACCCAACCCATCAGGATGTCTCATGCCTCCTGCATCAAGTGATGGTTGATCACCTACGCAAATAAAAAATGCATCATCAACAGTATCAGGAAGAGATCGTCCCAATGATAAAGCCCCATCAACATGTTTGACACCTGTTTCATTGGTGGATTCAAGCCGAATTTGGGGATGAACCCCTATATGGCTCATGCTATCATCAAACGGAATATTACTTTTGCCTTCCATTCTTAAAGCATCACTATAATAGTCATTATAATAGCCACCCTCAATCACATCGATTTTAATACTCCTGTGCGACTCGTTATCTAGGGAGCGTGCACTTCTATAGAAGGCCGCGCCATCATAATAGTCCTTGTCAACATAATTCATAAAATGTGCTGAAGTTTTAGGTGCATTTTCATCGTATATATCTGCCAAAATATCTCCAAGTTCAGTTTTAATTTTAATTTTAATCATTTTTCCACTCCTTCATTCTTCGATGTTAATTGTGCCGTTAGCAACTGCACCGTTTGCGGCAACCAAAACGCGACGTTGCGCCGCCCGGATCTGCTTTACATCTGTGTCTATCCGCTTAATCCATATGATGCGCTTTCCTGTTACATTTTCTCATTATTACAACTCTACGCTCATTTGTCAACTTGTATCGGTGATTAAAAGTCAACCACGAATTTTGGTGTGGATCCATAAATATATTTTGTTTTTCGCTACTTTTGTGTATAATAGAATGAACAACCCGCCTTAGATCCGCGTAACATTAAACCGCGGAACGAACGGGTAGCCACCAAACGCATAAAGCGCTCACAATTAAGGCACACAAAGGAGTGAATACCATGCCAAACAAAAGTCCAGAAAAGAAGCAACCAAAGAAAAAGAAAGCCGAACTTCCAAAGGATTCAAAACCTGTCAAAAAAGAAATAAAGAAATACGAGTAATGCACCGAGATATGCCCAAGAAGGCAACGTACAATTGTACGTTGCCTTCTTGGGCATATCCTTTTCTATTAAGAGCCTATCCAATCATTCCCACGCGCCTTCAGCGTGTACTCTCCCATACGCAACAGAATTTTCAGTCACTTGAATATCAAACGCCTTTTCAATCTTTTTAATAAACTGCACCTCACGCGTGTTGGCAAACAAGATCGACGTCCCGCTTGCGCCCATTCGACCACACCGCCCTGCGCGGTGCAAATAAATCTCTTTATCCTCCGGCACGTCAAAACTGACCACATGGGTGATGCCTGGTATATCAAGCCCCCGACAAGACAAGTCTGTCGAAATTAAAATGTTCGTCCGCCCCTCTCGAAAATCAGAGAGAGCCGTTCGCCTGTCGTTTTTCTTCGCCGTGCCATAGATCACCGAGCACGGAATCGCATGAAACTGAAGCTTTTCAACAATGGCATCGATGCCGTTGCCGTGGTTGTTGTTTAAAAAAACCAACATTTTGATCTGTTTGTGGCGTTTCTTTTCCGCATGGAATACCTTCCGAATCATGGAGGTTTTGTCACGGGTTTCACACTGGATATAACTGTGCTTGATGTTCTCTGGTATTTTTCTTTCGTTTGTCACATCTACCAGCTGATGCGCCTTTGTAAAGGGCACCACCTGTTCTAAAAATGCGCCGCTTGCGAACGCCGTCACCATCACCACTTGTCGATCGGCCAGTGTCGTCTTTAATAGCTTTGCCATGCTGATTTGAGAATCGGCCATGGAAACAAGCCTGTCTGCCTCGTCAAACACAATGGTCTTGACAAAGTGCGTCGTTAGCTTTTTCTCGTCGTGCAGGTCGAGCAACCGCCCCAATGAGCCAACGACGATACGTGGCTTTTGCTTTAGCTGTTCGAGCTGTCTTTTTTTGCTTGCGCCGCCGATGACAAGGGCGGGTTCTACCCACGGCATGCCTGCCCCT
>JAVBJY010000178.1:0-13898 GCA_031546735.1 Eubacteriales bacterium | reverse complement strand
AAGAGGGCTTACAATATGCAAGTAAAAAAGGTATGCCTGTGTTTGTGATGGAGCCGTTACGAGGCGGCACGCTGGCAAACAAGTTGCCACCTGCGGCGAAAACGGTTTTCGAGCATGCCGATTCAAGCAGAACGTTGGCAGAATGGGCGCTTCGGTGGCTATGGAACCAACCAGAAGTGACGATGCTACTCTCTGGAATGAACACAACAGAACAGCTTGCCGAGAATGTTCGTTTGGCCGATTCTGTTACGGCGGGGTCGCTTACTGATCAAGACAAATTGGTGTACGAAAAGGCGTTGCAAGCGATTCGAAAGACGATCAAAATCCCTTGCACGGGCTGTGGGTATTGTATGCCATGCCCAAAAGGCGTGGACATATCGGTCTGTTTCTCTGCTTATAACGATGTGTATACAGTCGGGTTTGGTACGGCGCTGAAAGGCTATTTTCAAAATACGGGCGTCACGGCGGCCAAGACCTCCCTCGCGTCGCAATGTAGCAAATGTGGCAAATGTGAAACACATTGCCCACAAAATATAAAAATCAGAGAGCGGTTGGATGACGTAAAAAAGAAACTAGAGCCGTTCTGGTTTCGTGGCCTTAAGTTTGGTATTCGAAGATATATGAAGCTTAAATAATGTAAAAACGAAGAACGCCCCTATCCGCTGTGGATGGGGGCGTTTGTCTTGCCGTGTTTATGATTTTATGTTGATACAACAACCGTGTCCCGAAGCGACAAAAGTAGGGCAAAGTGCCTTTAAATCGTCCGTAAGCTTTTTTTGCATCGCGGGGCTTGGAAGTAGGTCAGCGCCGCTTGCCATTATCGCATCATGCCAAGTGTTTTCGATCACTTGTCCATGTGTTTCGCCCATTTGAAACATCAAATCACTGCTAAAAAAATGCCGCGCTTCACTTCCATGAAAAGCAAACCTTCCCACATATGCATTTCAGACGGATAGCCGATGGCTTTAAACGCAAAGTCGTTGCCGCAAAGTGTTTCATCCGGTTTCATGATTTTAATATTTTGGGTGATGCCAAATCCTAAAAGCTGCCGCGCTGTAACCTCTGAGCATACAGCGATTGCTTCTGGATATTCCTTTAGCACAAAAGATAGCCCGCCACATTCGTCCGATTCAAAATGCGAGATTAAAATATATTTGAGTGATTTGCCACCGAGCAGTTGCTTTAGCTGTGGCAGGGTTGCTTGTGCCTGAGGCACGGCCCCCGTCTGAATCAAAACGGGTTCGTCCGTAAGCAATAGATATTGGTGCATAGAAAGCTTTATTGGCTCTAGTATGTCGGTAAACTGATACAAGTCTTTGTAGATTTCTGTCATGGGTCAACACTCCTTTGGTTTGATGTGCTTATTATATCAAATAATTGCCGTCAAATATATGTCAATAATTTGCGGGATAATGAAAAAACATGATGACATAAAATAAAATACCACTCTATAAACAAATGATTGATATTCAAAGGAAATATCTGTATAATCATTCATAAGGCAAGGAGTTGATACCATGCAAAATGAAATTAAAAACTGGATTGACAGCGATATACAACAGACAGATAAGCCTACTATTGGAAAGATCATAACAGTATATCATGGCTCTCAATTTGTATTACAAACCCCCGACCCCTTCTTCAAGAACAATAACAATGACTATGGTTCAGGTCTATACTTAACGCAAGACTTCGACCTAGCAGGTGAGTGGGCTGTGTTTGATAGAAATTCGGATGGTTATATAAATGAATATTCACTCGATTTAACAGACTTAAACGTGTTAGATTTAGACACATATCCAATCGAAATATGGATCAGTATTTTAATGCAGAACAGGCATGGAAGTTTTAATCCTTTGGTGACGGATAACATAAATAGATTTATTAAGAAATACAATATTCCCATTGGCGAATACGATGCAATAAGAGGGTATAGAGCAGATGATTCCTACTTTACCTATGTTAGAAATTTCTGTACGAATGATTTAACACTTGAAGATTTGAAAAAGGTCATGAGGTTTGGGAATCTAGGTCGACAGATATGTATTAAAAATGAAAAAGCTTTCAACAGCATTGAATTTGTAACAAGCCACATTGCTTCAATCGATACATTCCAAGAACCTGCAAAGAACAGAGATATGGTTGCTAGGCAGGAGTATAGAGAATTCATACCAACAAGGTCAAGTTCAGGTACCCTATTAAGGGACTTAGTTGTATAGGGGGTGCGTGTATGGATTACTTTGATGCAGATGGCAACAAAGTGGCGTACAGCCAACTTTATGTGGCTGATATAATAGACATTCAAGGGAAAATGTTCTATGAAATGCGTGACTATCTGCCGGGTGTAGACGAAAAATGGTTTATAGAGACTTTCATGAAATCAGATATACGTAGATGTTTGGATAATGGAAATTTCCTATGGGCAAACAAGTTTCCGCTTGAAATCATAGACAAGTTCATTCAAAGTTTAGGTGGCGATTATAAACGTGGCGAGACTTGGGGCGGATTTCTTCCCGAATGGGTAGGCTGGATATATGCCGAATATCAATGGCGGTACAATGTGCCTAGTGCTGAACTCATAGAAATACTTCCACTATCGGAAATGGAGCGTATATTCCCTACGTTACATCAATGCGGAGAATCCGCCGCCTGTCAAAAAATTCATGATGAAGTCTTAAAATATCACTACAATTGTAATGGATAGGGCAACATTATCACGCTATCATTCGGATACAGAAGAAATATCTTTTAGAGCGGATGAGGGGACTGGCATCTTTGAAATAAGGTATGCAGACAAATCATTTAAAGATATTATTGCGTATCCTTGGGCAAAACGACACGAGCGGAATCAGCTGTTCTAATGTATAAGTTGTTCAATATGTTTAATTAAACTTTAACAAAAAACCCACAGAAGAAAAATGATCTTTTTCTTCTGTGGGTTTTTTGATGCGGCGAGCATGGACGATGAGCATGCCATATAAAATTGCATTAAAAAGGAAAAATCGCGGTGATATCAATACCAGACAAACTAAACCCTCTATGTAGCATGATAACCCCAAGTACCATAACCAAAACCGCACTGACCTTCATCATTTTTGCTGTAAATTTCTTGCCAAGATAAGCACTTGTCGCGCCAAACGCAAACATCAACGGAACCGTGCCAAGGCTAAACAAAAACATAGACATTGCACCCGCGAGCATGCTCCCTGTGCCAAGGGCGTATAACTGCATCGCTTGCAACGGGCCGCAGGGCATCAATCCATTTAAAAGCCCCACATAGAAAGGGCCGCTTTTCCCAATCCTTTCAATCGTATCACTTTTCAATAGCCGCGGCATGCGAGGGTTTAATTTCCGTAGCCAAATAAATGTGCCGAGCATATTCAAGCCCATGATAAGCATAAACACACCCGAGATAACCGCAACGATCCCCCTTGCGCCACCGGTGAAGCGTACCGCAGAGCCAAGTGCGCCCGCGAACCCGCCCACAATCGTGTAGGAAATGACGCGACCGACATTATACAAAATACTGGCTTTGTGCTTCGAGAATAAATTTTTGTCATCGTGGGCATATGAAATGGTTTGTGATAAATTGATGCCACCGCACATGGCCATACAATGTATGGACGTGAATAAGCCGATGACAAATAACATGCCATATCCGATGTTCTCATTGATGTCGGGGATAAAGTTAAAGCCAATCGTTTTGCTAATGAGTATGTATCCGGCGATTAGCACAATGCCAATCGTCGCAATATCACCATACGAATTTTTATCAGCGCTCGCTGTGGACAAAGAATCAGATGAGGCATCCCTCTCTTTTTCAGATCGCACCACGTCATAACCCACTTTTTCAATGGCGCCCACAAGATCGGCGGGCACAATCAACCCTTTGTCATATACAATGCGTGCCTTGGCGTCGTTGTAACTGACAGTGGCAGAGACGACGCCTTCTAATGAACGTAGCTTCTTTTGTATCTTGTTTTCACAGTTGACGCAAGTCATCCCCGTAATGTTCAGGGTTATTAAACTTTCCGTTGTGTTTTCCATATGAACAAACCTTTCCCTTATACGGTGTCATGTCGCGCAAGTCTATTCGCCGCCAAATTTATAGCCGATTCCATGCACGGTTATGATGTACGTAGGCTTCGCGGTATCTGTCTCTATTTTTCTTCTTAAATTTTTGATGTGGGAGTCTACTGTGCGGTCATAGCCTTCGTAGCCATCGCCCAGTGCCACCACGATCAACTCTTCACGGGTAAATACTTTCTTGGGGTATTTGACGAGTGCGCATAATAGTTTGAATTCATTTGGGGTCAGATTGACGGCTTGGGATGCCTTTTTTACAAGATGGGTGTCAAAGTCTATGACAAGGTCGTCATTGTTCCACGACATGCTGTTAAAGAGCGGTGAGGCACCCTCGGCTCTGCGGAGCAGTGCCCCCACTCTGGCCGTTAGTTGTTTGGGGCTGAACGGCTTTGTCACATAGTCATCTGCGCCAATATCCAAGCCGTACAAGACATTTTCCTCGTCAATCTTCGCCGTAAGCATGATAATGGGGACGCGGGAACTCCTGCGTATCGTTTTACAAACTTCTTCGCCTGTTATGTCTGGTAACATCAAGTCCAATATGACCAAATCTGGTTTTGCTTGGGCAAAAATTTGTAGCGCCGTCGTTCCATCATAGGCGACGTACACTTGGTAGCCCCCATTTTCGAGATAGGCTGTTACGGCCTCTGCTATCTTTTTTTCGTCATCTACAACCAATACTTTTTTTGCTGTTTCTCTCATCCCATCACCCCCTTTGCCCTTGCGTTCAAAGCATTTTTCCAATCGTAACCAATAGTTCATCTACAATTTCGTCATCCCCGGCCTTGATTTTTTCGACCAAGCAACTGCGGATATGATTTTCCAATACAAGCTTGCTTACACCGTCTAAGGCAGAGGAGGCGGCAGAGATTTGATTGAGTACATCATCGCAGTAGAGATCCTTTTCAATCATGCCCTTGATGCCGCGTATCTGGCCTTCGATTCGATTGAGCCTTGCCATTAAAGAACTTTTCAGTTTGAGTGACCGCGCTGTATTTTTTTCACCATGTGTATTTAGGCATTCGCCTTCACAACTATTTTTTTCGGTGTCTGCCATGTCATTCCCTCCAGACATTACTGTATGTTGAAAGGTTTAAGGAACTTGTCAACTTCTACATCTTTCCCGGAAGCGTCTTTAATTTTGACTTTCCCAAACACCCAACCCTCTACCTTCGTAGGGTCAACGCCAGCGTCGATAAACAGTTTTGGGTCTACCACAAATACGATGTCTTTGTCGTTGGTTGACATGTCTTTTGCCCATTCAAACTTGTTGCCGTCGCCTAAGTCGATGCCATAGTGGTCTAGGTCTTCATGATAGCCGATTCTCTCTCTTTTTAGTTTTACAATTTGGTTAAATGAATCGAGAGGGGTTGGCTCGCCGTTGTATGTGAGTGCTTCATCTCCGTATTTTGTGCCTAACATAATCATATCATCATACGCCATGCCCGCAGGAAGTTTGCTGATATCGAGACCGGCGTCGACAAACGGTTTTGAAGCAAATTCAATCATGACATCGTGGGTAGGGCTTTGGCTGAAATCCTTGCTCCAGATGAATCTCGCGCTGTTATCAGGCGCTTGTAGTGCCCAACCGCCGTTCATGTCGTCTGCAACGACTTTGTCAGGAATAGCCTTTAGCAAGGCATCAAAAGATGTGGTGGCCACTTGCCCGATGACATCTGTCTTTTGGCAAGCCGCCAGTGCAAGTACCAAGAGTAAAGAGAGAGTTGTTACTAAAATTTTGTTTTTCATTATTGTATCCTCCATATTTTTTATTTTAAATTACTACTGCCGCTTATTTGTAAGGTTTAAACCCTTTTAGCCTTAGCGCATTTGTCAAAACAGAAACTGAGCTGAGCGACATTGCAGCCGCCGCAAAAATTGGGTTTAAGGTTGGCCCGCCAAATGCATAGAGTAGTCCAGCGGCAATCGGTATGCCAAGTACGTTATAGCCAAACGCCCAAAATAGATTTTGCTTTATGTTTCGAATGGTGCTTTTGCTTAATTGGATCGCAGTTGGTACGTCCATCAAATCGCTTCGCATCAGCACAATATCGGCGGATTCCATCGCCACATCTGTGCCAGAACCGATTGCGATGCCGATATCTGCTTGTGCAAGGGCAGGGGCGTCATTAATGCCGTCGCCTACCATAGACACGACTTTGCCTTCGGCCTGTAATTTTTTCACTTCATTCGATTTATCTTGTGGCAACACCTCAGCGAGAACGCGTGTGACGCCCACTTGCTTTGCAATGGCTTCGGCTGTTCTTCTGTTGTCACCTGTGATCATGACAACCTCTATGCCCATCGATCGTAACGTTTGAATTGCTTTTGCACTGCTTGCTTTCACTACGTCCGCTACGGCGATGATCCCTGCGAGCTGGTTGTCACAAGCAATATACATCGGCGTCTTGCCTTCTGAAGCAAGGGTATCGGCGTCACTTTCTAATGTGAGCAAAGCAATATTTTTGTCTACCATGAGTTTTTTGTTGCCAAGGAGCATCTTGATGCCCTCAATCTCGACTTCGATCCCATGACCGGGGATGGCCGCGAAATGATCAACTTTTAAAAATTCTAGCCCTTCCTTTTCGGCGCCTTTTACGATGGCTTCACCAAGTGGATGTTCAGAACCCTTTTCGGCTGAGGCCGCAAGTTGTAAAAGTCTGTGGTTTGATAAGGTACCTGTGGTTAGAATATCAGTTATTTCGGGCTTGCCCTCTGTTATCGTGCCTGTCTTATCAAACACGATTGTGTTCACTTTATGCGTTGTTTCCAGTGCCGCGCCGCTTTTGATCAGTATGCCATATTCGGCACCTTTTCCCGTGCCCACCATGATGGCAGTCGGTGTGGCAAGGCCAAGGGCACAAGGGCAGGCGATGACCAAAATCGCGATAAAGATAGTAAGAGAAAATACAACGGATTGACCACTGATGAACCAAGCAAGTGCCGCCAAGGTTGCAATGACGAATACAATCGGCACAAAGTATCCCGAAACGATATCTGCCATTTGCGCAATGGGCGCTTTCGAACCTTGTGCGTCCTCCACCAATTTGATGATTTGTGCCAACGCGGTGTCACTTCCGATTTTGGTGGCTTTAAATTTGATAGACCCGTTCTTATTGATACTGGCGGCATACACTTTGTCGCCCGCTTTTTTCTCCACAGGCATGCTTTCGCCTGTCAGCATGGATTCATCGATCGCGGTCAAGCCTTCTTCTACGATGCCGTCTACAGGGATTTTGCCACCGGGCTTCACCAAGATGATGTCAGACACTTCGACTTCCTCAATCGGTATCTCAACTTCTTTTCCATCTTGAATGACAGTCGCTGTTTTCGGTGCCAAGCCCATCAGCTTTTTGATGGCCTCCGACGTTTTGCCTTTCGAAACAGATTCGAGGTATTTGCCCAAAAGAATGAGGGTGATAATAACGCCGGCCGTCTCAAAATAGAGAGAGCCAACGGCCTTAAAGTTGCCTGTCGTGATTGTATAGGTTGAATAGAGGCTATACAATACGGCGGCAGAGGTGCCCATGGCGATGAGTGAATCCATGTTTGGGCTTCGCCGCACGAGTGCTTTAAATCCGACAGAATAGAACCGATTGCCAGCGATTAAGATGGGGATGACCAGCATAATTTCAAATAGCGCGTAAGACAACGGGTACTGCATCGGATTTAAAAAGCGAGGCGTCCACCAGCCAAGCCACGGCAACATCGGCACCATGGCAATGTATAACAGCGGGATGCCGAAGGTCGCCGAAACTATAAATTTTATAAAAAGAGTTTTTATCTCTCGTTGTTTTCTTATTTTGTCCTCATCCACAGCCTCTTTTGTTTCGATTTCCATCGCTTTATAACCGGCTTTGGCGATGGCTTGCTTTATCTCTGAAATCCGCACGGCGTTTGGGTCATACTTTATGGTTGCCTTTTCGGTTGCAAAGTTAACGGAAACGGTGTGTACGCCCGAAAGTTTGCCGACCACTTTTTCGATGCGATTGGCACAGGCGGCGCAGGTCATGCCTTGGATGGGGATGGTGATCTCCTTCTCCTTTATGGCTTCAATCGCCTCATAACCGGCTTTTGCCACCGCTTCTTTGATTTTCAATAACGATACTTTCTCGTCATCAAATTCTATTGCTAGTTTTTCTGTCGAAAAATTAACAACAGAGGTTACAACGCCATCTAACTTTTTTGTGACACGTTCCACTGTCTTCGCGCAGGCGGCGCATGTCATCCCCGCGATTTGCATATTTTCTTTTTGCATGTTTATTCCTCCCCGATTGTCGGGTTGCGTCAAGCAAACTTCATTGGCGCAACCCTCACGATCCAAATACAATACTCTACTAGGGTATATTGTCCCTAAAAAAATGGCACAGCCGTAGATTCGACTGCGCCGAACTTACATGAGCACAGGTTCTTAGACTACATCATATCCAACGTCCTCAATGGTCTCTTTAAGCAAAGCGTCTGTTACCAAGTCCGCGTCATATTCCACGGTTACACTCTTGCCTGTAAGGTCGACGACGGTACTGTTTACGCCGTCCAGCTCGCCCAGCGCATTTTTGATAGATTTTTCGCAATGGCTACAGGACATGCCTTCTACGTTTAATTTTTTAGTTGTTAGTGACATCTGTTACACCTCCTTCATGATCAAATTTGATTCTTTAATAGGATATAATAGTATTGTGCAGATTTAATGGAGATATACTTGTTGCGGATAAAAAAATAAAAAATGGGCACTACTCTACTCTACGTTTGGCGTCATACCCCGTGTGTTACCGGGGTATGACAATGGTAAACGTGGTGCCTTTTAAAATCTGTGATTCAACAGTGATCTCGCCGCCATGCGCCAACACCAGCGCCCGAACAATGGCAAGACCGATGCCAGAGCCGCCCGCCTCGCGGTTGCGTGACTGGTCTACCCGATAAAATCTCTCAAATATATAGGGCAAATGCTCTTGGGGGATGCCAACGCCGGTGTCTTTGATTATAATGGTGATACTCTTTGCGTCGCCCGCTGTCGTGATATCCACGTGCCCACCTTCGGCAGAATATTTGAGTGCATTTGAAAGTAAGTTTACGATGATTTGGGCGAACTTATCCCTGTCTGCCACGAGATTCTCTTTTAAGGTATCATGAAAATCAATCGAAAGCTGTTTACTCTGAAAATCGGGTTCGAAATTTTGACAGATTTGGTGGATCAGTTCGGATAATGCAAATTCGCTTTTTTCTAATTTGATCTTTTCGCTTTCGATATTGGTCAGTTCTTGTAAGTCTTCGACCAAGCGGGTGATCCGAAGGATTTCACAGTGACAACTTTCGAGCCGCTTTGTATCCGCCTCCCAAATGCCATCAATCATGGCCTCTACGTTGCATTGTAGGGCAGAGAGGGGTGTCCGTAGTTCGTGTGCCACATCAGACGTCAACTGCTTTCGAAGCCGCTCCAACCGTTCTAACGATTCGGATACGTTGTTCACCGTTTGAACCAGTGATTTGATTTCGCGTATGCTGGAGGTTGCGGTTACTTTTGTTCCGAAATTGCCCTTTGCGATTTCACTTGCAATTTTAATGACATTGGATATGGGGATGGACAGACGTCTCGACATCAGTGCGCCGACCACAATCGAAAAGAATATGGAACCGACGGCCACCCAAGCGAGAATCGCGTTGAGCGTTTTGATAAAATACAGGTCATTGTCTGTAAAATAATAGGGGCCGTAGTACCCGATATCAAGGTATCCCACGAGCAGGGTTCCTTTTTTTAATTCGTATGTATTCTCAACATAGTTGCCTTTAAAATTGGGATAAAGGCTGTACATATTTTTGGCAATATTTTCCATCATCATTTGACATTGGCCGTTGTTATGCACGGTGGCATCCCAGATGTATCGGTTATCGGTGTCGATGACTTTCATAATGAGTCCATCGGAAAGGGCATTTAACCCCAAATTTTCAATGATAGCCAAGCGCCATTTGCCGTTATCCACATTATATTGCTCGCCGACACGGCTGATTAACGTATCAATGGTGTGGGTTTGCTGGTTCATGACGTACTGCTTAAACACCTTTTCTAGCATAACATTTGATAAGATGCTGATGATTGCCACGGCGATCAGAACAACACAAGCATATGAAATTGTAAGCCGTGCCCTAAGCGTATCCAATGGAATCACCCCGCATTTTTTTTGAAAGCATTAGTTGCCGCAGCAACTACCACCACCACTACCAGCGCTCATGCTACAACCGCCTGCGCCGGAATTGTCCAAGCCAGAGGCAATGGCATCTGCTTTGATTTTTGCCAAATCAACCTTGCTGATATCGTCGACTACGGCCACATAGGCACCAAGCATCCCCATGGCACACTGATAAGAAAAGCTATCGCTTGGGGTGAAGTAAGGGGTTTCCTTGGTGGTGGATAAATCGATATAGTCGTTCAATTGTGGAAACAACACATATTGGTTACATCCGTTTAGTTGTGCATCAGGGGCATCAAAGACAAATTTTGTTTTGATTCCTTTTTGCAAAACAACAACTTCTGGGGCATAGCCGGAAGGGGTGACCGTTACATTTACGATTTGCTCGCCATCTTTTACATCTGCGATTTTTACTTGGTCATCTGAAATTTGAGTGGTTGAAGAACCATCATTGGCATACACCACATTATCAAACGGAACATTGCCGGCGTCATTGCTAGCGTCTACTGGTCGTGCGTTGGTTTGGCTTAAAAGGGAGATGTTATCGTCATTCGTACGGCTCGTTTGGTTATCTGTAACATTGATTTCACTGGTGATCATGCCCATCCAACAACTGTAGGGAATCGTACCCGCTTCTGTTGGCGTAAACGTAATGACATTGTCGCCAGGGGTAAATTTGTGTTCGATGCCATAGGCGGGAATCGTCATGGTGCCGTTACAGCCGTTGATGCTCTTGGCATCAGCCTTGATCGTCCATTTGACGGGGATACCAGCCTGCACCGTGATCGGTGCGTATTTTCGGCTACTAAGAACCGTGGTGATTTCTTGCACATCCCCTTGTACTTGGGCGGTTGTTTCTGCATTTGCACTGGTCGAAGCAGGGGGAGCCGAAGATCCGGTGAAGCCAAAATAATCGCCTGCCATGTAAAGCAGTAACCCGGCCAATACAACTGTTAAAACGACATTTTTTGCTGCTACATTCTTTTTCATGCGTCTCAATCCTTTCTTGTTGCACGATTTGATTTATACTAAGTTCTACATGAAAGCATCGTATACGATCGGTGTGGAGATTTTGTGGAGTTTGTTTTCTTTTTTAGATGCGTCACTGCGGCTGGTCGCGGCTAGGAATAGCGGGGCGCACGTAAAAAACCCAACCGAGAAAGGGGTTGGGTTTTTTGTCTTATCGCACAGGGGGAAGGAGCAAAATTATTCTTTGTCTTCCTCTGTCTCATATTCGTAGTCTTCATCTTCTTCGTCGTCTTGATCAAATTCTTGCTCGAAGTATTCATTAAATGCCGCTGATACTTTTTCGAACTCGTCATCGCTTTCGATGGAATCGAGGGTGACATTGTCCTCGTCCGCTGGGTCTTCTGTGTAGCGATAGAGAAGCACTTCGTCTTCGCCTTCTGGCAACAGCGCGATATATTCTTTTTCTTCTACATCGAAAATGCCTAAGATGATGCAGTTTACTTCTTCATCATCGCCTATGGTTAATTTCAGCATTTCAAAAGGCTCGTCGCCGCAATCACACTCGTCGTGACCATCACAGCCGCAGCCACATGCAAGGGGATTTGATTCGTCGTCGCTTGGTTTCTTATCTTTATTTGTGTCCATTTTGTTTTTCTCCTTTGTGTTTTGAGGTATACCGATTCGCAAGTGAACTGGCATAGTGATTATACCATATAATCTGGCATTTAAAACCCTTTTTTATCTGTATTTATGTTATAATTGCAAATATGGGTAAGGACACTACGCCAATGGGGCAATAGAACCTTATCGCAGTTATCATGTGTGTATGAAAACGAGACTGTAAGGCCAAAATTCTGGATAATTGAGGTGACACGATGATTCATGGTGATAGAACGAAAATCGACCTAAGCATCAGTAATTTTAGTGAGTTTATAAACGCTAAAAACTTATACATCGATAAAACGAAATTCATTGAAGATGTAATCAACGAATCAAACAGCGTGGTGCTCATCACACGACCGAGACGGACAGGAAAAAGCCTGAACATGAATATGCTACGTACTTTTTTAGATTGCAAGGAACATACAGCGCACTTATTTAACGGCTTATATGTTGCGTCTACCGGTAGTTTTGAAACTGTCAATAAGCACCCTGTTATTTTCTTGGATTTTAAGAATATCAGAGCTTCTGGTTATAAAATGCAATTTAAAAAAATTGTCAGTGATATCGCCGAATATTATTTGGAAGAGGGCATGATTCAACGTAAGCTATCCATGTATTTGGATTGTGAAATCTTAGATACGAATATTTTACTATACTTGTGCGAAGCGATTTACAAGCAGTATAAAGTAAAGCCTTTCATTTTGATTGACGAGTACGACAAGATATTAATGGACAATGTGAAATCGGATCAATATGATGAGATCAAGACTTTTTTGGCAGATCTGCTAGAATCTGGCTTAAAAGGGAATGGGTATTTAGAAAAAGCAGTGTTGACAGGTGTGATGCGAATTTCGAAGGAAAGCCTTTTTAGCGGTTTAAATAACTTAGTCGTATATGATATCTTTACGCCTAGTGTTTATGATGAAGATTTTTCATTAACCGAAAATGAAGTATCAGAACTTCTACAAAACGACCACCTGCCTATCGTAAGGGCGTGGTACAACAATATACGCATTGGCAACTCAAAGCTGTTTAATATTTATTCGGTTATGTCATACCTACATTTTGGTGAACCCGATAATTATTGGGGGCGTAGCGGAACCATGGATTTGCTGTTGAAACTAATGAATGTTAAACGGGCGGACGAGTTATCGAACCTGATCTCAGACAGAAACAGTTTTATTTTAACAAAGTTAGAAAGGCGACTATCAATACAAGAACTTTTTAAAAATGATTCGGGATTATACTACTATTCTCTTGCTGTACAATCGGGGTATTTAACATACGACATTGAAAATACAGAGGGGGCAAGTACCGTCTACAGGGTGTATGTCCCAAATCTCGAATTGCAGAGCGTTTGGCGTGATTTCATCATGACAGGGATCGTAAGAGACTCGGGAAGCGATCTGAAAAACATCTTTGAGAATATATCAGATGTACCATTATTTAGTGCCAATCTACAACGATTTGTTGACTACCAACTTTCTTATTTTGACTTGGATCAGGAACTGGAAAAGACATACCATGTGTTTATTTTCGGAATGGTGCTTGCTTTGGGGTATACGTGCAACTCAAATTTAGAAAGCGGATATGGCAGATATGACTTGCTGGTTGAATCAGAGCGGTTTGGGGCTATCATTGAATTTAAGAGAGCCGCATCGGAAGATGACCTCGCCCCCAAGGCAGATGAAGCATTAAAGCAAATTGACGATCATCGATATACTGCGAAAATATCGAAAGGCTTGCCTATTTATAAAATTGGCATTGGCTGTTACAAAAAGAGATGCTTTGTTAAAACTGTAATTGATTTTCGCGATGACAATGAGTCAAGCGCGCAAGTTCAGTTGCGCATTTGACGACTGCCAGAAAACGAACACCCCCGCCGCAGGCGGGGGTGTTCGTTTTCGACTTTATATACTGCTTAGCCAACTTCTAATGAAAGTAATCAATAATGCCCATATAAATATACCAAGCACTTTGTTCTTGGTACAG
>JAVBJY010000139.1:0-25308 GCA_031546735.1 Eubacteriales bacterium | reverse complement strand
TTGATCAAATCCATACACAAAATAAATTAACACAGACATATTATCTCTCATAATAGAAAAATCATGATACAAAAAAGTAATTATATTTTGGCAATGAAAATTTTGTAATTTTTTTACTGCGATGAAAAGAGCACAACCATTATTTTAAGGAAGGTTTTTTTATTTTAGAAGCAACGTGAACAAAAAGACCGAACAGAGCGATCAAGCCGACAACCAACAAAAACTCTCTTGATGACAGCATCAAGCGGTAGAAAACATTCGTACTGAACGCTGGCACCTCCGCTTGCGCCGCTTTGTCAAAGTCAAAAAATCGATACAAGCAAATGCCATAAAGTATGGTAATAAAAAAATGAAGCAGTTTTGAAAATAGATATAGCCCTATTTTGATGTCTGTCTTGGCAAGAAACCGAATGGATTGGGCGTGGATCGACAAGCCCCCCCACGAAATGACGGCAGCGGCTGCTACAATTGACACCACAGCGTGACCCCCGCTGTCACCAAGTATTTTGCAACCATTGGTGATTTCCATTATGCCCACCACAAGTCCTTCGTATATATTCTCATTGATGCCCAGCCTTTCCCCCAATAGTTTGAATAGATTGGCCAAGCAACCCAGTATATTTGTGATCTCGAGGGCTTCTACCACCACGCAAAATAAAATGATGAACCCCCCAATCACGACCATTGTCTCCATGGCGTTTTTTACACTGTCTCCTAGCAATGCGCCAAACGTGCGATCGTCTTTCATCCGTGATGCCCTGAGGCTATGAAACGATTTCCGGAGGATGTTACGGTGATGGCCGTGGGGTTTTGTCGGCTCATGTCGTTTGTAATTTCGGAACAATAGCCCCACCGTAAAGGCCGCAAGATAATGAATGAGCAACATAAAATAACCGCCTGTTGCACTACCAAACATGCCCGTACCGACAGCCCCTACGACAAAGAGCGGTCCACTGTTGTTTGTAAAACTGATCAGCCGCTGGGCTTCTGCTTGTGTCAGCTCTTTATTTGTTCTTAGGTCGGCTGTGATTTTAGCCCCAATGGGATAGCCCGACGTCATGCCGAGCACCCACGCAAACGCACCTTGTCCCGGCACCCGAAACAGTTTGGTCATCAATGGTTCTACCAACGTTCCGATAAAACTAACAAAGCCGAGGCCGATCAACAGATTGGTTCCGATCACAAACGGCAATAGCGACGGCAACACATTGTTAAACCATAAGCTTATCCCATTTTTAGACGCACCGATGATTTCCTTTGGAAACAATATAATCAGCACGTTAAACAGCATGACGACAAGGGGCAGTATGTACATAAAAAGGGTAGAGGTTTTTTTCATTTTCATCTATGTTGTCTTCTTTCTTAGTGCAGTTTATACATTTTATTCGGTTTGAAAAAATATATGAAATAAGTTATACTGATGCATAAGGCTTTTTGGTTCTGAGTAACAAAACAAAGGAGAACGTGTACAAAATGAAATTACAACAGTTGTTAAGCCACGTTAGACGTGCCGTAGATGATTACCACATGATCGAAGACGGCGACCGCATAGGGGTTGGCATATCGGGCGGCAAGGACAGCCTCTCTCTGCTCATCGCCCTAAAACACCTGCAACGCTTCTACCCAAAAAAATTCGAATTGGAAGCCATAACGGTTTCCTTAGGCTTGTTGGGCACAGACTTTTCTCCTGTGCAGACGCTATGTGACGAGCTAGGCATACGATACACAATCGTTGAGACAGAAATCGGCAAGATTATTTTTGACGATCGAAAAGAAAAAAATCCTTGTTCTTTATGTGCCAAAATGCGCAAGGGGGCATTAAACGACGAAGCGGTAAGACTGCATTGCAACAAAATGGCGTTGGGTCATAACAAAAACGATGTGGTGGAAACGCTATTCATGTCTATGTTTTATGAAGGTCGACTGCATACCTTTAGCCCGGTTACCCATCTTGAGAAAACAAATCTATTTTCTATTCGCCCCCTCATGTACGTGCGCGAAAAAGATGTAATCGGTTTTGTCAACAAGCAAGGCATACAGATTGTCGCAAGCCAGTGCACCGTCAACGGACACACGAAGCGCGAAGAGATAAAGCAGTTTGTAAAAGAGCACGTGCAAAAATATGATTGCTTTGAGCAGAAGATATTTGGTGCCATTCAACGTTCAAATATCGAGGGTTGGGAAAGGAACTGATACGATTTGGAATACACAGATGAAATAAAAAGGAAATACTTTGTGAGATTAAAAGAATTGGAATGTGATCTACCAGCCTTTACAGAAGAGTTTTTTAGAGCCATTTCTGACACGACACAGATTAAGACAAGGGTAAGCTATGCTTACGACTTACGGGTTTTTTTTGCGTTTTTGATTAAGGAGCATGACTGCTTTTGCGGGCGTACCATGGACCAGATCGAAATAGCAGACTTGGAAAAAATATCGCCCGAAGATTTGGAAATATACCTAGAGTACCTGACCTTTTATATGACCCAAGACTTGGTCGGAAACGACATCCAGCGCACAAATAAAGAAAAAGGGAAATCTAGAAAACTAGCAGCTGTTAGAAAAATGTACACTCACTTCTATAAAAGAAAAAAGATTGCCGCAAACCCAACGACGCTTGTCGAGACACCCAAAACACATGACAAAAAAATTACACGATTGGAGATTGAGGAAGTCGCCCGCCTGTTAGACGAAGTGGAGCGAGGCGCTCACCTAACCACCAATGAAAAAAAATGGCATGCCAAAACAAAATCGAGAGATTTTGCCTTAATCTCATTGTTGCTTGGTACGGGGATGCGGTTGTCCGAATGCATCGGCATCGACATCCATCATATCGACTTTAACGTAGACGGCGTGAAGGTGACCAGAAAAGGTGGCAATGAGGCCACACTTTATTTTGGTCACGAGGTTCGGGATGCGCTGACAGCCTATCTGGTAGATAGGCAAAAGGCGACCCCACTACCTGGCCACGAAGCCGCCTTGTTTTTGTCAACGCAGAATAAACGCATCAATGAGCGCTCAGTCGAAAAATTGGTAAAAAAATATTCTACCCTTGTGGTTAGTTTTAAAAACATATCGCCCCACAAGTTAAGAAGCACCTATGGCACAAATCTGTACCGTGAATCGGGTGACATTTACCTTGTGGCGGACGCACTTGGGCACAAGGATGTCAACACAACCAAAAAACATTACGCGGCAATTGATGAGCAAAGAAGAAAATCAGCGGCAAAATTTATTACTTTACGAGAAAGTTAACGCAGTATATCCATATATTTCTATTTTTTTACAGAATATTTGGCAAAATCTACGAAAAATGAATTAAGTCTTTACAATTTTATTGAGCTGTACTATAATAAGTCTCGAACGAATAAACAGGCTTGTCTGACATTTGTTTTTTTGTCACGCTTACCTGTCACATCAAGATGTTTTGCAGGAACATTCAAAAAAAAATTTATGCGAGGTGATTAATTCTGTTGCTGTGTCTGCAGTAGTTTGTTTCAAACTATAATGGCGGCGGAAAATGTGTATGATGAGAAAATTTTTATCTGTTGTGCTCGCGGCATCGCTGTCGTTGTCAATGACCGTTAATATCTTTGCGGCTAGTTTTAACGACGTGAGCAACCACTGGGCTGAGGCTCAGATTATGGAAGCGGCTGACAAGGGCATTGTGTCTGGTGATGCGGATGGTTCTTTTAGACCAAACGACTACATTACAAGAGCAGAAATGACTACAATCGTAAACAAAGCTTTTAATTTTACTGAAGATGGTCAAATCAGTTTCTCAGATGTAAAGGCAAGCGACTGGTTCTATGGACAGATTGCCGTTGCGTTTAAAGCTGGGTACATAACTGGTGATGCGAGTGGTACAATGAGACCAAAAGCGCCAATCGTAAGACAAGAAGTTGCGGTTATCCTCTCGAAGGTGTTAAACCTTGACGCAAACGCTACCTCTGCGGCTTTATTTGTAGATGCAAATCAAATTGCACCTTGGGCTGTTGGTGCTGTTGGTGCTGTTGCCAAAGAAGGTATCATGACTGGCAGACCTGGCAATATGGTTGCCCCTACTGATAAAATCACAAGAGCAGAAACCGTTTCTATGGTTTTAAGAGCATTGGATTTTGCAAAAGGTACTCCTGCGGTTGTAAAACCGACGGCTACCCCTGCTCCAACTGCTACAGCTACGCCTGTTGACCCTGCAAAGACGCTTACCATTAGCCAAGCGACTTATGGTCCAACAACTGGTGCTGAAACCATCGACAAAGATGTATTGGTTAGCGCAAACTCTTCTTTGAAGAACTTAGTAATTAAAGGCGATTTGACAATTGATGCAAAAGAAGTAACCCTTGACAACGTTACCGTACAAGGTACGATCACAATCACAAAAGACAGCGCTTCTGTTACGGCAAAATCTTCTCTTGATAAAGTGGTTGTGGATGCTTCTTCTGCACGCTTAAGCGTTTCAGACGGTGCTACTGTAAAAAATCTTTCTGTTACTTCAAAAGGTGAAGGTTCTGTTATTACATTAAACAGTGGTTCTAAAGTTGAATTGTTTACGGCCAATGCGAAATGTACTGTAAGCGGTACTGGTACTGTTACTGAAGCAAACTTGAAAGTATCAAATGTAACAATGGCACAAACGCCAGGTTCTTATACCTCTGGTTCACAAACAGCGCTTAAACCATCTACTGGCGGCGGTGGTGGCGGTGGCGGTGGCGGTGGCGGCAGTGTTGTAACGCCAGTTCCTACTATTTCACCTGAAACAGCAACAAACGCTACAAATGCGATAAGAAATTCTAACACGATTGTTATAAGTCCTAACAAAGTTGTGGTTAATGATCGTGACAAATTAGCTGACTATCTTAAGAATGTGGCTCCGGGTGCTCCTGTTATAACAAATGTACCTGCTTATACTGCTGCTTATGCAGATGCTTTTGAAAGCGCTGCAAATAGCAATGACAAACTTAAAAGCATCTTGTCTTCAACTAACCAATCGCAAGCAGACACAGCATTGTTGACTAGTGCATCAACGGCGCTTGTATCCGTTGTAAATAATACGGCAGCAACAGTAGCCGCTACTTTACAGACTTACGGATCAGTTGATTCTCCTGCGGCTGTAGCTGCTATCGCTGATTTCTACAAAACAACTGTGAAAGCTACGACAAATCAGATTTCTGATACGTCTGTTGCTACTAATATGTATGACACGATAAAAGCAGAAGGTATGGTTACATATGGCGACAACGTAAATGCTTTAAACGCATTGGTTGGATCTGGAAAAACTGTATCTGCAGCAGATGTTATGAAAATTTTATACCCAACTAAGTAAATCCTATATTCAAGAAGGAGAGTCTTTTGCAAGACTCTCCTTTATTTTTTTGTACGATCCCTAGCCGCAGTGCTTCATTATTTTTTTATAGAAAAGGTTTAATCGATATGACTCAAAAAAAAATAACATATACAACACTGATCAAGCTATCTGTGTCATGGCTTCTGGTTTTCTTTTGGATGGTTGTCATCTTTCGTTTTTCTGCTCAAAATGGCGACCAATCAGGTGGACTAAGCACCATCGTCCTTGAATATATCGCGACCACATTTGAAATCCAAGTGACCCCTGACAACAGTTCTCTCCTTGGCTTTCTTGTTAGAAAAGCGGCACATCTCACTGTCTTTTATATGCTCGCCTTGTTCGCCTTTCACGCATTTTGGCGAACTTTTTCTGGCACTTCTTCAGCTGTTGTCACGACGCTACAAAAGAAATCATTCCGCCCTACCCCATCTGGGCTGTATGCTCTATCGCTTGCTCTTTGCTTTTTGTACGCATCCTTTGATGAACTGCACCAATACTTTATACCCGGTCGAACAGCTGCGTTTCGTGATATTTTGATTGACTGTCTAGGAAGTTTATTGGCGCTCGTTACAATAAAAATTTGCACGATGTTGATACAAAATCGTTCCACGCTTCGTCAAAAAAAATAGAGGCTTATGCAACTACATAGGTCTCTTTTTCTATTTCTTTCAGGATCATGCCTGTCAATATATGTGGACATGCCATGGCTGTTTATGGTATACTGCTTCAAGTTTGAAGTATACTGCTGAACAGATGCAAGGAGGTTATTATGCATAATATCGGATTTGACAGTCAAAAATATTTAACAATGCAATCAACACATATAAACGAACGGATTGAAAAGTTTGGCAACAAGTTATACCTTGAATTTGGTGGTAAGCTTTTTGACGATTATCATGCTTCAAGGGTATTGCCTGGCTTTGAAGTGGATAGCAAAGTACAATTGCTAAGCACATTGTCTGATATTGTAGAAATTGTTTTAAGCATAAATTCTATGGATATTGAGAGTAGCAAGGTGAGAGGTGACTTTGGCATCACATATGATGCCGATGTTTTGCGGCTAATCGACGCCTTTAGACAAAGGCAATTGTATGTGGGGAGTGTCGTCATCACCCAGTATTCGGGGCAGCCGTCGTCTGATCATTTTAAGGCGTACCTCGAACAACTTGGCATTAAAGTATATGTGCATCATTATTTATCAGAATATCCCACAAACATTCCACTCATTTTAAGTGAGGACGGCTTTGGCAAAAATGATTATATCGAGACGTCAAGACCGCTGGTCGTTGTGACAGCGCCCGGCCCTGGAAGCGGCAAGATGGCTACCTGCCTCTCTCAGCTATACCATGAACATATGCGGGGCACGAGAGCCGGTTATGCCAAATTCGAGACGTTCCCCGTTTGGAACCTCCCACTAAACCATCCTGTAAACCTAGCGTATGAAGCGGCTACCGTCGATCTCAACGATGTCAATATGATTGACCCATTCCACCTCGAAGCATATGGCATCACGACGATAAACTATAACAGGGATATCGAAGTATTCCCGATTTTAAACGCCATATTTAAAAAAATCTGGCAAGATACGCCGTATCAATCTCCAACAGATATGGGCGTCAATGTAGTCGGCAATTGTATTTTTGATGATGCTGTTTGCCAAGAGGCGTCCAAGCAAGAGATCATTAGAAGATATTACAACACCCAATGTGAAATTAAAATGGGTACGTCTCAGAAGTCCTCCTTGCTAAAACTAGAGCTTTTAATGAACCGTACAGGCATTACGACGAATGACCGTGGCACTGTTGCGGTTGCCCTCCAAAATTCGATTTCCAATAACTCTCCTAGCGTCGCCATAGAATTAAAAGACGGAACGATTGTTACAGGCAAAACGTCGTCTCTTTTGGGCGCATCTTCTGCCGCCTTGCTGAATGCCCTCAAAATTTTGGCTGGCATCAAGGACGAAGTGCATTTGATCTCGCCAGTGATCATCGGGCCGATTCAAAAACTCAAAATTGACTTTCTTGGCAATAAAAATCCTCGTCTACATACAGATGAAGTTTTAATCGCCTTGTCTATCTGCGCCGCCACAAATCCGATGATCGATTTGGTGCTCGAGCAACTGCCAAATTTAAAAAATTGCGAAGTGCACTCCACCGTTATCTTGTCACAAGTGGATACGAACGTTTTTAGGCATCTTGGGATGAATTTAACATGTGAACCCCAATACCAAGACAACCGACTATACCACAAGAAGTAGCAAAATATACTGCGTCACGCAGTAACGAGAAACAGCCCCTATCTTTTTTAGAAGATGGGGGCTGTTCTCGTACTTTTCTATAATGATCAACAAACGCTAACATAATTTATAAATGATTTGTTTTACATCTTCGTGCGTCACCGTGCAAGGATTAGAGGCCAAGCAAAAATCCTTGAGCGCTTGCTCTGCGATTTCATCCACCAGTGGAAACACTTGTTCTCTGGTTAGCCCAAATTCTGTCAGGCTTGTTGGCATTTTTAATTGTTGCAAAAGCTGTGAGTACGCTTTTCGAATGCCGGATACGGCCTGAAAGTCGGGGCATAAGTTGTTTACGATGCCAATGAGCCTTGATATGTGCGCATACTTTGTACAGGCGGTCAAATTGTGACAGCTATTAAATTCGATGACGTGAGGCAACAGCATTCCATTTGCCAATCCGTGCGGAATATGAAACTGTGCGCCAATCTGATGCGCGATGCTATGGTTTAACCCCAAGCCCGCGATATCAAAGGCCAACCCCGCCATCGTGGATGCATTGTGCATCATCTCACGAAAATACGGATTTTGCAACTCTTGGCAACACTTTGGCAAAAACTCAACCACAAGCTGAATCGCCTTTTCTGCCAAGCCGTCAGAGCACGTGGTGGCGCTTTGTGCGACATATGCTTCCATCGCGTGGGTCAACACGTCGATGCCTGTGTTGGCGGTAATGCCATATGGCACACTAAGCGTAAGCGTCGGGTCTAAGATCGCGATGTCTGGTGCGATGTCTGGGTCTTGGATCGGGTACTTCACCTTTTTAACAGGGTCGGTTATGACCGTCACACTGGTCACTTCTGAGCCAGTGCCACTGGTCGTCGGGATGGCGATAAAGCTTTCGACACTTGCCAAATCGAGCTTCTTTGAAAAAAAGATAATACCCTTTGCTGTGTCGATCGCAGAGCCGCCCCCGAGGGCAATGACAATATCTGGTTTTAATTTTGCCATGGTTTGGATGCCGTCGATAATTTCTTTTAAGGGTGGATCGGGCACCACGTTTGTATAAATTTCGACACGGTTGCTACTATGTATTTTGCTTTTGACGTGCCCCAACCCGCCAGAATTTTCAAGAAATCCGTCGCATACAATCCAAATCGTCTTGTTCACAATCTGTTGCAAATAATCCATGCTGTCGTTCCCAATAAAAATGCGTGTTTTGATGTAGAATGTCTTCATTTCATTCCCCCCAAAAAATAGTATGCAGAAGGCAACACGAGGCTACCTTCTGCATGTGCAGTTATCCTTAGCTTTCTTTTCTGGAAGGGAGGATTTCTTCTACTTCTGAATGTGGACGTGGAATCACATGCACCGAGAGAAGTTCGCCAACGCGTTGTGCCGCGGCCGCACCTGCATCTGTTGCCGCCTTCACCGCGCCAACGTCACCTCTTACCATAACCGTAACGATACCGCCACCTACATATTCTTTGCCGATCAAATATACATTGGCCGCTTTCACCATTGCATCTGCCGCTTCAATCGCACCTACCAATCCCTTTGTTTCAATCATTCCTAACGCATCAAGTTTTGCCATTTTAGTTACCTCCTATAATTTTTATTTTTGATTGTGAGTTTAAATCCATTGCATTTGCTTCTTCTGTATCTATATGAAACTCCAATCCTGAAGTATCATTCGCGCGAACAATCACATTTGAGAAAGTTCCACCGCGTAAGCCGTTGTATTCGACCGCCACGATTTGACCGTCTTGTACACCAAAATAGCTTGCATCTTGCACTGTCATATGTAAATGCCTCTGGGCAACGATCACCCCTTCTTTGGTCTGAACAGAACCCTTAGGGCCGATAATCGTGATGCCCGGTGTGCCTTGCAGATCACCCGACAATCGAATCGGAGCTGTGACGCCTAGCTTGAAGCAATCGCCCTTTAGTATTTCGACTTGGGTTTGACCGCGCACAGGGCCTAAAATTCTAACGTTCTCGATGGCACCCCTTGGTCCACAGATGGTCACCGTTTCTTTACACGCATATTGACCCGGCTGGGATAAGTCTTTTATTTTTGTCAGCACATACCCGACGCCAAACAATGTGTCAAAATCGGCTTGCGAAAAATGTACGTGACGGTTTGAAATACCAACAGGGATTTCAAATGCATGGCCTGTTGTCTGCCCGGTCGACGGTGGTGCTTGCATTGCTTCCTGCAAAATTTTGAGTATTTCTTCATACGGGCTACTCATCTTAGCCTTCTCCTTTCAGAACCTTTGTGAGAGCCAAAATCATCTCTGCCAACTGCTCTGAATTCATGCCTTCGTCTGCCCCGCTCACATTTCTTGCGGCATTGAAGTCGGTGGCATTCATGGCCGTATGGCAACTGCCGCAACTTGGGCTATAAGAGCTGGAACTGTACGTACTTGGGCTACTACATGTTGGTTTCGCATACGCAAATGTCGGATCATCCGCCGCAAGGGTGCTACAATCCCGCAGGCCATAGGCTACTTTCTTAATATTGATCAGATGCATCGGGCCTACATTTTCTGAAACAGAGCTTCCGCCCCATGTGCCACATCCAAGGGTGAAGGATGGCGTAAGCCCCGTGCTCCCGCCCGTGCTCCCTTGACTGCTACCGGTGTTCACCAAGATACGTGCCGCCGGTTTTGCGGAAAACTTCATCACCATGTCTCGGTCTTCTGTATGCAAGCTCATCGTGTGCCCGATGCCGTTGTTCAGCAATTGGATACTTAACTCGCACGCTTCGTGCCAATCTTTTACGGTATAAAAGGCCAATACAGTCGTCAGTTTTTCAAAAGAGAGCGGGTTGCCTTCCCCTACCCCTGTCTGCCGCCCAATCAAAACCTTTGTGCCTTCTGGGATGGAAAACCCGGCGGCGGCGGCCATAACATCTGGTGCCCTTCCCACGAATTTGGCGTTCATCACGTGCCCATTCTTAAACAATAACTTACATACTCTTTCTGTCTCTTCAGACGACATAAAATAGCCGCCCTGCTGTTTTAGCTCTGCCACCACTTGGTCGTGGTTACACTCTTCTACGATGATCGACTGCTCAGACGCGCAAATGGTGCCGTAGTCGAACGTCTTACTTGCCAATATGTTTTTGACTGCTTGCCTTACGTTGGCCGTTCTCTCGATATAGGCGGGTGCGTTGCCAGCGCCGACGCCAAGCGCCGGTTTGCCTGAGCTATACGCCGCTTTTACCATTCCCGGCCCGCCAGTGGCGATAATCATTTTGATCTCTTCACGCTTCATCAATTCATTTGTCGCATCCATAGACGGCATCGACATGCATCCGATAATGTTCGCAGGTGCTCCGGCCTCTGTTGCGGCACGGAGCATCAGCATACACGCCTTTAATGTGCATTTTGCCGCAGATGGATGCGGCGAGAATACAATGGCATTTCGCGCCTTAATGGCAATAATTGATTTAAAAATAGCTGTGGATGTTGGGTTTGTGGAAGGAATAATGCCCATTAAAAGCCCGACAGGCTCTGCAATGTCCATGACCCGCCGCTCCACATCTTCTTGAATGATCCCAATGGTTTTTTGGTCTTTAATTGCGTTGTACAAAATGGTGGAGGCCATGTGGTTCTTATACGCTTTGTCCATGGCTTTGCCGAACCCTGTTTCTTCAACGGCCGCTTCGCCTAGCGTAAGCGCGTGCTCCTCTGCCACCCGAACCATATTGCACAAAATTCGGTCAATCTGCTCTTCCGAATAGGTGGCAATTTGCTCTGTGGCGATTTTGCCTGCGCGCACCAATTCTCTTGCCTCTTGCACCGAGCGCAAATCATAGTCCATATTTTCCATCGTTCATCACCTCCTACTCTCTTGGTTGGTTTTTATAATATGTTTCAAACTCTACAAGCAATCGCTCTTTGTTCGCCTCTGAAATCGCCCTACCAAGTATACCGAAGTGTTCATACCTTCTGGCCAAATTCCGAAGCGCCACTACCTTTAGTTTTTCTAGCATGGCCAGTGCATCTGTGAGGCCTGCTTCATCCGCCGATTGGAATACCAGTGCATCGACTGTCTCTTTGTCTAGGGCGTTTGTCTCTACTTTTTGTAGCGTCTGTTCTTCTTCGGTGATAAGCGCTATCTGCTCTGTTTCTTGTCTCTCCTCTACTTGTTCTACTGCTTGTATCTCTGGTTCTATATGGATGACCTCTTGTATCTCGTTTTCGATGCTGACAATCTGCTTTTGTTTGGATTCGAGGGCGATGATTGCCCCAAGCTGTGTATCAGGGCGGGGAATCACGTGGGTCGAAAGAAGAAGCCCCTTGCCAATTCGGTTAACCGCCGCTGCACCGGCGTCCACAGCCGCTTTCACGGCCGCCACATCCCCTATTACGGTAATCGTCACAAGCCCGCCGCCCACAAAGGCTCTTTCTGCGAGGGTGACGTCTGCCGCCTTCAGCATGGCATCTGCGCTTTCAATCGCGGGGAGAAGCCCTTTTGTCTCGATTAATCCGAGTGCCTGCATGCTTGCTCCTCCTCACTAGAATGTCGCATAAAATACTTTTACCTTGTCTGGAGAACCCCACGCCACTTTTGAACCTTTTGGCGCGTAGAGTGAATCACCTGGACGTGCGACAAATGTCTTGCCGTCTATGGTAATGGTCAGCGTGCCCTCGATGATATAATAAATTTCTTCACAGGTTACATCCCAATCAAAGTTACTTCGTTCGATGGTCATAAACCCTGCATTCATCGAAGAATGGTCGCCACTGCCTATGAGTTCTTGGTAGAAGGCCTTGTCATTTTGGTTGCCTGTATCCAGCACATCTAGCCTTGCAGTATTGCCCCGCACCAGTTTGAAGCCGCATGGGTCATACTCGGCAGTATATGGCTTTTGTTCACATTCGCAATCTAACAAGCCCGACAACATCCCTTTTTCCATCATCGCTTTCAGCACAGAATAAATGGTTTCGCTGTCGATTTTACTTCCGCCGGGAGCACCTTGTTGCACCGGTTGGTTTTGTGCCGGTTGTGGTTCTTTCACTGGCACTGCCTGCGGTTTGTCTGTGATGACGATGCCGTTTACATGGAGCATGTCTTTTGCAGACGGCGTAACAATCGTGTTTGCGTCTACGTATAATACGTGTTCGCCGTTCTTAACCATTGCCTCAATATCTTTTGCACAAATCAGTTTTCTCAAAACCTCACACCCTTTCATCGTATTACATTTGTGTACCTCTATATCTAGAGCAAAGACGCAATCAGTTTTTCAGAAGGTGCCGGAATCACTTCTGCATTTACAAGCAACCCTTTCGCCTCTGTTACCGCCTTCCCCGCGCTCATGCCTGTCTCAACCGCCGCCACATCCCCCGTAAAGGTGAAGAATGCTTTGCCGCCTAGCCCGTTGCCTAGCCTGAGTTCGATCGGCTCGATATCCGCGGCTTTCAAAATTGCATCTGCCGCAATAATCATAGTCGCAATCGAGAACGATTCGATAATGCCCACCGCTTGCACACGGTCTGGCATCGTGGCACCCATAATGGCCGGAAAAACGCTTGGGCTTACATTGGGTATGACAATGGAGTCGATAAAATATTCATCCGCTACCTCTTCGCCCACATGAACCGAATCGGTAACTGATGCCACGTCGCCGCGAACAATGGCAATGTATTTGCCAGGGCACACCGTCATCGCCGTCACGATATCGACCTCTGTGATTTTGACCATTTGATCGACTGCCGTGATGCCACGCGCAATACTGGTAAACTCAACCATTCCGATTGCTGTCGCCATATCCATCCCTCCTTATCATAATGCCGTCATTTCTAATTTCTGTCACCGTTCCCGAAATGCTTGCGTGAATCGCCGCGCCCAGGCTTCCGTCTGGAACGTTGCCGAGCATTTGCCCCACGGCTACACGCGTGCCCACTATAACAGAGGGAACAGCCGGTGCGCCGATGTGAGGCTTTGTATGGATGAAAACCATTTCGGGTTCTATGCTTATTTCGATCATGGGCGCGGGGTTATCAAATGCCCGAAGCCCTAGTCTTGCCACAAGGCGCTTGCTCGGAAGCAACCGTGATTGTCGCTCTCCTTGCGCGTTAAATTGTTGTTTGGTCGGTTTGTACCGTATGTTTTGTGCCGTCAACTTATCTTTGAAATAAACATTGGCCGCTTTTGGATAAAGACCAATCGGACACGAAAACAGTTCGCACAGGTTGCACTGCACGCAGAGTTGCGCTGTTTTTTGCCCTTCCAAATCATCAATGGCATAGTTTAACACGCGCATCATCTTGTGCGGCTGTATGTCGTGCCCCAACAGATAACGGGGGCACAGGTCCGTACACATCCGACACTGTTCACAGCCTGATTTGTTGATTCTCTTTGCCTGTTCGGGCGTCGTCGTCTTTCTGCGAATGAGCGAGTGGCTCTTCTTTAAAACCACGTAACCTTTTGCCTTTTTTGAAACATAGCCGTTTAAATCGGGGAGCACGGCACCCATCATGGGGCCGCCATCAATGACGGCATATCCATCGAGATCATCAAGCCCACTCGCTTTCAACACATCAACAAGCGGTGTACCCACAGGCACCTTTGCCGTAAACGGTTTCGGAACATCCCCGGCAACGGTCACATACGTTTCCGTCACTGGCACGCCCTGTGCCGCGTGATAAATGTTAAGAGCGGTTTCTGTATTGATCACCACACAACCGACATGCCCCGGGATGCCCGCTTCGGGCACTACCCTGCCTGTCAACTCGTATACCAAAACCTGCTCGTCACCTGCTGGGTAAATATCTGGTAATTCTCTTACTTCTACAAACGCCTCTTCGGCGAGTGCCTGTATCGTCTGCCGCATAATCGAAATGACTTCTTTATGCTTTTTTTTAATGCCAATGAGCGCCTTTGTCGCATGCACAACTCGACCTGCGGCGGCGAAGCCTTGAATGACTTCTCGCGGAAACCGTTCCATTAGCTGTTGGTCTACGCGCAAAAGAGGTTCGCATTCTGCTCCGTTTAAAAGGATGTAGTCTACACTTGACGCCAACTTGGCATGGGTTGGAAATCCTGCCCCGCCTGCCCCAATGACACCGGCTTCTTTAATCATATGACAAAGCTCCATCATATCGCCTCTGCTTTCATTCAAAATCACAATTCTCATCAATGATGCCGATGACCGCCGCATCAATGGGAATATTGTCATCCCCCACCATACGACGTGCGGCCGAACCTGTGCTGACAATGACCCTATCGCCAATGCCTGCACTGATAAAATCTGCAACGATGATGCGCTTTCCATTGTCGTTTCCACCGATAATCTCGGCCAACATAAATTTCAAACCATTTAATGAGTCTGGTTTTCTTGTAGCCCATACGTTGTCAATTAATCTAGCCGCTAACATAACAGTTCCCCTCTTCCAGTTTGTGCTTGATTTCCTTCATGGCGGCCTCCACCGACGATGTATCACCAAAGATGGCAAGCAATATCATATTTTGGGGACAACTGCCCTTCACATCTTCCACGGTGACGCCCACAGCCTTTTCTGCAACATCGGCGGCACAGATCATCTCAATCAATCGACCTTGTACCAACCCGACTGCGTCCATGCACGGAGGCTTTTCACGGTTTCCAAAACCGATCCGCCGCATCAAAATATCAATCGTGCCTGCCGAAGGGGACTTAATGATTCGACATTCCATCTCTATGCACCGTCCTTTTTATAATTCTTCCTGCAAACAGCTAAGGGCAATGCCCAACGGCGTCACAAACATCGGATTTTTTGGTTTATGGGTAAACACGCCAGTTTGTTTTTCGATGATCGCTTCGATGCCGGTTAGGCAACAGGTGCCGCCAACCAACGATATCTCTTGCACATCATAATTCTTAATGTGTTGCATTATAATGGAAGAAACTTTTTCGACCACCGGGCGTAACGTCACAATCAACTCTTGGTGCTTCGTCACATCTCTTTTTAGCAATTCGGCCTTCTCAAAGGGAATTTTGTATGCACCGGCCACCACCAATGAAAAGTGTGTACCGCCTGTCGGCTCGTCGGCAACATACACCACTTTTCCATCTTTCAGAATGGAAATGCCTGTCGTGCCCCCACCAATGTCTACAACCGCCCCATTTTGAATCTTCAGAACGCCGTTTGCCGCTGTCGGTTCGTCTAAGACGTTGGTAAGGATAAATCCGGCACCTTGCACAACGTTGCTAATTGCACCCGAATCGAGGGCATCCGTCCCTGGCGGAATTGCCGCCGCCGCGTAGATCAGTTCTGTGTTTAATTTTTGTTCAATTTCCCGTTTTAAGGTCTTTACAATTTCAACAGCGCCCATATAGTCTACAACCATGCCGTCTCGTACAACATCTGCATATCGATACGCGCCTGCCACCGGCCTAAAATTTTCATCGAGGACTGCCAAAACAACACAGGCCGTTCCCAAATCGACACCGGTGTAATAAACAGATGAGTTGCTAACAATGGGTTGCTCGATTGTTTTCTCAAATGCCTCCACCAACCCATCACAATATGCAAAAGTCAATCTTTCCTCTGACATTTTATTCCTCCTGACGCGGCGCAAAACAGTTGCGACAATGCATGAATCATCTGGTTTAGTTTTGCTGCCGTTTCTTCGCGTGTTTTCATTTCTTCTTGGCCTCCATCGTACAACCATGCCACATATGCCGCTGTTTCCCGCAGGGCACAGCGCAACCGATACAAGGTGAGGATGCCCGTTGTTTTTTCAAGCGGGAGATGGAGTTCTGTTATTTCAAAGCAATCTGCCATCCATTGTGAGAAATGCTCCGCCTTGATTCCTGTGCATTCTTTTAGACAAATCGCTTCCAAACATTGGCTTCCTTCGCCTGTACAGGGCAAGCCACGAAGCTGTTTGCCTAAGCGAACGATACTTTGCGCCACGCATATGTCCTTCTCTAAAAATTCTGCACCCGCCATCCAAAACAGCGCTTCTACTGATTGTATCTTGCCACGAAGCAAGGCTGTCTTTGCGTTGTCTTGCCCACTACAAGTCGAAGAAGGGCTAGTCGTTTTGGTTTGCTCCTGCTTGATGTCTGGCACATTTTTTTTGTCGTCACGGGTGTTGTCGTCATAAAAATACATGCCTCTGTCGGACAAAAACTGCCGCGCACTGGGCGTGAGCCTTGTGTCTGGTGCCATTTCATAGGTTGTAAACGGTTGCATTTTGTATGCGGTTCGTAAGTCGTCCTCTGTTACAAATTTCATTCTGTTCACCTTCAATCGTTGAAATTACGATAGGCATAGTGTTTCCTTTAAAGCAGCGAGACCGATTTCGTTTAGGACGCTTACCTTATAATAAATCTCTAAAGCGCCGACTTGTTCTAGTTGCCGCAAGCTGCGTTGTTCATTCTCGGGGTTGACATCACACTTTGTGATGACACCAATTACGGGGCACCGAAACACCTTGGCAAACCCCGGCGCATACACGTCGTTGCACCGGGACTGGTCGACCAAAATCAAAACATGTGAGGCATCTTGTGCCGCCGCAATTAAATGTTTGTACATCCAAGGGTTTTCAATGTATGCACCCGGCACATCAATCGTATGCCCCTTATAAATCATGTCTTGGGTTTTGCGCACAGCCCCAACCTTATGGTTGAGTGCATTTGCCAATGTGGTTTTGCCACAATTTGCAGGGCCAATGATCATAATTCGTTTTTTTCTCATGTCCGTGTGACGGATACCGTCGTAAAGTCTAATAAGTCGCACAACGTGCGTGTCACCGCATAGAGTGCCGTTTCGACACTTTGCACGTCGCCACTGATCACCACCGAGCCTGTAAATCGATCCAGAAAACCGATTTCGACCTCTGCCGCTTTTGTCGCAATATCGGCGGCAATAATGGCCGTTTCACAAGGAGACAGGGTGAGAATGCCAATGGCGCCCCGCTCATCGATGCCAAGTCGTTCATACAGCTCTGGCATCGGGGAGGCGATGATGTGTGCAATTGTCACCTGTTTGCCCGGCACGGATTCTTGGATGATTCGCTGTACTGATTTTTCATTTAGAATGCCCATGGCTTGTTCCCTCACGATCGCGGTTTGCCTTTAATGCCGAATCACAGAGACTGGCACGTCGTACTTTTGAATCCAACCTTCGATTTTTGCAAGTTCGTCATCCCCTAGGCTGAATTCGCCTTCTAGCGGATAGATCATGTCCAGTTGGTTGTATTTGTTTACACCAAATTTATGATACGGAAGCAGATCAATATTTTTGAAATTTTTGTACCCACGGAATGGCTCTAAAAATCGCATCAACTGGTCTATTTCCCGTTCACTATCGTTCACATTTTTTAAAAGCGGCATGCGAATCCGCACGTTATACCTGCCATGAATGAGCGCATGAAGGTTTTCAAGGATCAACTCATTTCGCACGCCTGTCAGTTCAAAATGACGGTCGGGGTCGATATGTTTGATATCATAGAGAAACAAATCGGTAAACTCGGCCATTTTAAGAATGGTTTCGCGCTTGGCATACCCGCACGTTTCAATGGCGGTGTTGATGCCTGCTTGCCTGCACGCCATCAATAGGCTTGTGGCGGCTTCGGGTTGCATGGTGACCTCGCCACCGCCCAGTGTCACGCCGCCACCAGAGACATCATAGAAGGCTCTGTCTTCTTCTATAATTTCTAACAGCTCAGAGATGGTTTTGTATTCGCCCGATATGGACAGCGCCGCCGAAAGGCAAGCTTTCACACATGCACCACAGCCAACGCAATCGATATTGCGCGCCACTTCGTGGATGCCGTGTTCTGAAAGCCTATGGATGCCCACAGGGCAAGCCGACACGCAACAACCGCAATTGACGCATGCATCTTTTTTAACCATCACCTGATATTTTCGTACGAGACCTTCGGGATTAGAGCACCACTTGCACCGCAACGGACATCCCTTGAAGAACACCAGCGTCCGGACACCCGGGCCATCATACGTGTTGTATTTTTGTATATTAAATATAAATGCTTTTCGTTCGATGGGGTAGTCTGCATTGACATGGCTCATTCTGCTCGTTCTCCTTGTCTTCAGGTTGGTTGTTAAAACTCTGTCAACATCGTTCTGCTAATGATTTCGTCCTGCACGTCTTTGCATAACTCAACGAAGAAGGCGCTATACCCCGCCACACGAACGACCAAGTCACGATATTGTTCTGGATGGCCTTGCGCCGCCAACAACGTATCGTTGTCTAAATAGTTAAACTGCATCTCGCCGTTGCCCAATGCACAAGCCGTACGCAAAAGCGTGATGATGCCGTTTTCGCCTTCTGGCGTATCCAAAAGCCCTGCCATCAGTTTAAAGTTGTGCACCATGCCGATGTTCATGTTATCGTTCGAAAGTTTTGAAACCGACTTGATAATCGCCGTCGGCCCTTTAAAATCTGCCCCTTGCGTCGGGCTAATACCATCTGATAGCGGCAACCATGCATGGCGTCCGTTTGCCGATGCGCCTGTAAGCTGACCGAACGGTGTGTTGTTCGAGATCGACAACGTGCCATGACTCAATACTGAATAGAGTGTTTTGTATTTTCTGTGCTCCACTTCGGTAGAGTTGATTAAGTCTGCGGCAATATAATCCACATAGTCATCATCGTTTCCATATTTTGGCGCGTTCAGGCAATCGGTTCTCATCTGCTCATAGCCAACAAAATCTGCCTTTAACCCTGCATTTAGTTGCGCAAGCGTGTATTTTTTGTCATCATATACAAGTTTCTTAATAGCCGCCATCGAATCTGTATAGGTAGCAAGCCCTGACCATATAACACCCGGACCAAAGTTATACATCGCACCACCGGCGGATACATCCTTGGCTTTTTCCATACAACCTTCATACATAATCGACATCAATGGTTTTGGTGCAAGTTCTCTATGTACACGTTGAGAAATCACAGTGGCAACACTGGACAACTTGGTGATATATTTGATCTGATCCTTCACGGCCGCTTCAAATTGTTCATAGGTTTTGAAGCTTTCCAAATCGCCCATGTCTGGGCAAACTTGCTTGCCGTACCAAAGGGGAACGCCTTTGTTTAATACAAGCTCGATACAAATTGGCCATTGGGTGTACGCTGTCGATGTCCATTGATATAGACGCCCTGATTTTTGCGGCTCAACACAACCCATCAAGCAATAGTCGCGTGCGTCCTCTATAGAGACGCCTTTCGCCAACATCATTTTTATATGTGTATCGTCGAAGTGACACGCTGGGAATCCCATGCCTGCACGAACAACGTCTACGATCTTCTTCAAATATTGATGCGGTGACCGACTGTGAATCCGTGCTGCCAACGATGGTTGATACACTTTTACATGGCGTACAGCGTCCATTAATAAGTAGGTCAATTCGTTTGTCGCATCTCGTCCGTCACGCGTCACGCCGCCGACGCACATGTTGACAAACGGTTGGTACCCTGCAAAAAACTTCGAGCCGCCCTCACTTGTAATCCACATCATCTCGGACATTTTCACAAGCATACAGCCCGCCAAGTCAAAGGCTTCATACTCTGACATGCGCCCTGCGTCGATATCTGCTTTGTAATAAGGATACATATACTGATCCACACGACCGATTGACATACCAGTCTGGTTTTCTTCTACGACAAGCAATGATTCGAGTGTCCAAACCGATTGGATGGCTTCCCAGAACGAGCTTGGCTTATGCGCCGGTACTCTGGCATTGACTTCTGATATTTTTAAAAGTTCTGCCTTTCTTGTCGGGTTTGATTCCTTCGACGCCAACAGTGCCGCATAGTCTGACATGCGCTTCGCGTAAATCATAACGCCTTCTGTCGTGTCGATAACAGATTTATAAAAATAAATTTTTTCTATGTCATCAGGGTTTGCGTAATCCAACGTTTCCAAATGTTGTTTTGCTTCTTGTTGGATATCGAGCATTCCTTTGTTCATCAAAATTACGTCGTAGCCGGGGTTTGAATCACCACCGCCGTTAATCGCATGATAAGAGCAATCGGACACATACGATTCGCCTGAAATTTCCCATACGCCCGCTTCGCGGTACTGGTCTTCACAGCTTTCGTCAACCGACTTGCCCTCCCAAAACGGAAACAGCTCTTCTCGCATGATTTTTTTATCTTCTTCTGAAATATAAAATGGATCTTGCGCTCTTGTGCCAATGGTGTCGATTTCATCCACCATCCACCGCCACGCGATGTCTGGCGAAAAGGCACCTGCACGGGGAGCACCACATGGTGCGCCGACGATTAATTCGTGGTCTTGTATAACAAGTGGTGCTGTTTCACAGCAAGAGCGGAAGCATTTTGCACGGAGCAAAATCTTCGGCATGCCGGGATTTTGTTTGGCGATTTTGGTGATGGCACGGGCACGGTGTGTCGTAATGGTTGGCACATGCTTCAAAAATTGCTCTTTTAGCTTCACATGACGCTCTGTAGGGCCATCTGGCACACCACAAGGGTTTACCTTTGCCGTATTCTTTTTTTGCTGTTCATTTGTATTGGTGCTAATTTCTTTTGATATCCCTTCAAACATTCGAATTAAAGATTCCCGTTCTTCAGGTGACATGTTTTGGGTTGCTTCTGCAAGTTTATTAGAAAACTCACGTATATCCATGCTTATTCCCTCTCTCCTCAATCAATTTTTTTCCCGTTTATCAATCACGATAAGGTTCTGGCATAAACGGTCTTACACCATATCCGATTTTCCGTATGTAAATGAGATTCATCGGTGAAACATTGTCTGACGTAATGCCATAACCCGCCGACCCACTGCCAAGTGTCATCGCAGGGAACAGATTGGTGGTGATGCCCATGCTCCCAAATGCAGCTGGCGTATTGACCAACATTCTGCCGACTGGTTTTTTTAGCGCAAACTGACGAATGACTTCTTCGTCATGAGAATGGATGACGAGCGTATGCCCTTGCCGTTCGCTCAGCAACAACTCGATGCATTTTTCACATGCATGCATCCAGTCGTCTTCTACATAATACGCCATGACAGGGCACAGCTTTTCTTTTGAATATGGGTTTGTCTCTGAGACGTATTTTTCTTCTGACAGCAAAACACATGTGCCATTTGGCACGGCAAACCCCGCGGCTTTCGCCAACCGTTGTGCCGATATGCCCACCATTTCAGGATTCGTGCTCCCGTCATGAAAAAAAAAGAAGTTTGCCCAGTTTTTGCGATTCTTCTTCGGTCATAAAGTAAGCTCCATTTGCCAGCAACTCGTGCTTAACCTCCTCTGCGATGCATTTGTCAACCACGATGGATTGCTCTGCCGCCGATACGATGCCGTAGTTGAAGGTCTTGCTCGAAAGTATATCTCGCACCGCTTGCTTGATATCTGCCGTGCGCTCGATAAAGGCGGGTCCATTTCCGGCACCGCCATAGATCACAGGCTTTCCTGCACCATAGGCCGCTTTTAACATACCCGGCACCCCTGTGTTCATGATAAGCGCCGTCGCCTGGTGGTTCATCAGTTCAATCGTTCCGCTCGGCGTAACCGCATGCAAGTAGGCGAGTGCAGAAGCGGGCAACCCGCGTTCTTCTGCTGCGCCAATTAAAATATCAAGCGTCTTGCAGATCGTGTTCTTCGCCCTTGGATGGGGCGAAAACAAAATGGCATTGCCTGATTTAATGGCAATCAGTGTTTTGTAAATTGTCGTTGACACGGGGCTTGTGGCCGGACACAATGCCACGATCACGCCCATCGGCACGCCCACATCCATCAGTTTATTTTCTTTGTCTTCGTGAATAACCCCTACGCAACGCATGCCTTTCAGCTTGTAGATCAAGTTTTCACAGACAAACTTGTTTTTCAAATATTTGTCTTCACATTTGCCGTACTCTGTCTCATTGCACGACATCTCTGCCAGTTCTCGAATGTGTTTGGCAATCGTTTTTGCCATATGCTCCACAATGTCGTTCAGCTTTTCTTGGGAAAACGTCGCCATTATTTTTTGTGCCTCACGGGCATTTTCGGCAAGAATACGAGCTTCTTGGACGGAGAGCAAATCATAATCAATAATATTCATCTGTTTCTCTCCCTACGCACTTCTATGCCAATAAATTGTCTAAAGAATAACGAGCGATTATTTTTGCGATATCCTTGTGAGGCCTTGGAATAACAACAGAACTATACACTTCGGCACCCAAATCGTTTACAGCCTTGACGCCAGCCTGCACCGCTGTATTGCATGCCCCTACATCGCCTGTTACCATAACCGAGATATACCCTGACGCCACGTTTTCGTAGCCAATCAGCTCAACATCTGCCGCTTTACACATGGCATCTGTCGCTTCTAAAATAAAAACCAATCCGAATGTTTCAATTAAGCCCAATGCTTGATACTTTTCCATCAGTTGGATTCTCCCTTCGTCTAATCTTCGAGTGCATGAACAGAAACGATATCGCCAACTGCCCGAATCGGACGTGGCATCACATTGTGCGCCGTTAATTTACCGATTGCGGCTGCTGCTGCGGCACCCGCTTCTACAGACGCCCGCACAGCCCCTACGTCACCTTTTACCATAATGGTCACAAGGGTAGAGCCCACGTTTTCGTATGATATCAGTTCTACTTCTGCCGCTTTTAACATCTTGTCTGCCGCCTCGATTGCAGGCACCATCCCTAATGTTTCCACGAGCCCTAAGGCTTCTTCTCCGTAATACCTCATTCTGACTGCTCCTTTCATATTGACCCGGCGTATATCTAAAGAGACACACGCCGGGCATGGGGTTGACTGGTTTATAGCTTTTATGTATTAATCTTTGATGTATTTGTTGATTGTCGCTTTTCCTTCTTCGTGGGCACGATAGTACACCCGAAGGTTGCCCGATGCATCTAAGTCATATCTTGTTTCTTCTAAAAGACCGTTTGCTTCTGCTGTCATAATGGCTTCTAGCATTGCCTTTTGGTTTAACGATTTAAAGTGACCATATTCACCCTTTAGCGCCTTTATGACATCTTCTGTACACGCCTCATTGACGTTTGTAAAATATTTTAACATGGCAAAGTTGAGAGGTTTCAATTACGCCACCTCCTTTTTCTTAAACAAATCGAGTGGGTTCATCGCAATAACCAAGATACCGACTGCCATTAATATAGCCGCAAACCATACGATTGGAGGCATAGACCATCCGTCTATCCCACATGCAACGCCGAGGATCAGCCAACAGAAGAACGGACCCCAGAAAGAGTACGCGCCGTTGCAGGCCATGCCAAGCGCCGCGCCACACATGCTGTTGCCTTTGTACCAAAGGCTATAGGCAAACAAGGCAAAGAAACTACTAACAGCAAACAGCCATGTTGCTGGTCCGTTTGTGATGGCTTGACCGAAAAGACCTGTTGCAAGGCTTAAATTTCCGCCCACGATACAAAAAATAGGCAATAAGATGATCAAGTTCGCAAGACCAGATGTAGCCTGGCGAATGGTGATGCCGATTTCATAGTCGATCATGGATGTGCCATATCCTGCCACACAACCCTCAAGACCCCAACCAAACGCGGCAATCAGAGCGATGCAGATACCAAGAAGTCTGCCCTTTGGCGCGTCCTCCCCAATGCCGGTGCTACCAATCAAGAAGCTTGCCACGACACAAATAAATATGCCAAGCATCATGCGTTTGTTTAGCTTTTGTTTAAAAAGAATTCTGGCCAATATAGCGCCAATTGCCGGGCATAGCGCCGTGATCGGGATCACGACCGAACCAGCCATTTGAAGGCTGGCAATGTAGGCTGTACTGGAAATAGGCCCGCCAACGAGCGCCGCCAAAATCATAAAGCGCCCTGGTGTTGTGTTGAGGCAACGGAAAAAATCGCCCGCCTTGCCTTTCACGCCCGAAAGGGCGAGGGCCCAAATGGCACTGCAACTATCGTTGATGGCACTGCCAAGCGCGGCCAACACGTATGTAATGACAAAAGCAGATAGCCCCGCGGTATTCTCGCCGTACCAGTCTCCCCACACACCTTTGCTCATACCAAGCGTCAAAAACGCTGAATACAGGCCGTAGCACATACCAGAAAGTATGGCGACTGTAAGACCTTTCTTGAAGAAACTAGACGATAGTTTCTGTTTTGCAGCGACTGCAACCGCAGACACTGCCACTTGTTCTTTGCTCATAATGATTGACCCCTCCGATCCATATTGGAATTGCATTTGAAGCAGTTGCTATTTTAGAGCCGACTTCCATGGAAAAGGATACCCCTTTTTTTCAGTATAGATGATCCCGTATGGGGAATGTCAATTTATTTTTACATAGGATGGCGCGCACTTTTGCATGGGTGCTACGCTTTGGGGGTGCGAGGGTTGACTCTGCTAAGAAGCCCCTATATGCGGCATAAAACCGTATATTTTTGCTTGTACTTTGGCTCTTTATAGGAAGACAATGCGCCGTTATGCACGTATATGCCAATTCAGTTCCGTTTTCGCGACGCTGTTTGTGCAACAAAACCTTCCCCTAATGGGAAATGTTTTATTGTGATATACGTTTTCAATAAAAAAACCAACATTTTAAAATTTAAAATGTTGGTTTTTTTATTGATACGAAAGTGTTTCATGCGTAGCGGTTAATCAAGTTTATCTGCAAAGATCTGTACCCGACCAATTATGTTTTTTACTTCTAACCATGCATTGCTTACCGCAAAACGCAATCGCGGCTTTTATAAGTGGCTTGTCTTTAGAAGCATCAGCGAAATATCGTTTTTCATCTATCTGTTTTAATCCCTCTA
>JAVBJY010000092.1:0-19942 GCA_031546735.1 Eubacteriales bacterium | reverse complement strand
GTTCATAGACAATATAGAAAAGACCGCGCATACGCGCGGTCTTTTCTATCAACCTATACCAATTCGATAATAACTTCCAAAGCCGCGTCACCTTTACGTTGGGCCACTTTAATGATACGAGTGTAACCACCGTTACGGCCTACATACTTTGGTGCGATTTCATCGAACATTTTTTTCGCCATATCAACAGAAGTTGAGTTTTGACGTTTTTTTCTGCCATCAGCAGGCACTTCTGTAACAGGGTAAAGGTAGCTCAAGATTTTTCTTCTTGCGTTCATGCGAGAAGGCAAATCTTTTTTGATGGTTTTTTCCACGTCATCAAAAACAGTTACTCTTTTGCCGTTTACATTTTCTTTGATGCGATTGCCGTTGCTGTCTTTTCTTGGCACTTTTGCTGTTACAACCACTTCTTCAAAGTTCTCGTGTTCTTTCACAGCAAGGGTGATCAATTTTTCAGCAATACTACGAATCTCTTTCGCTCTTGTTTCGGTCGTCGTGATTTTACCATGATACAGTAAATTTGTAGTCAAGTTTCTAAGCATCGCTTTTCTTTGACTTGAAGTACGACCAAGCTTTCTATATCCAGCCATTCTTACTAAACCTCCTAATCGATGTAAAGGTGAACCGTCTACCACAGCGTTTTAAGAAAAACGCGCCTATGTTTTGATTAAAAAATAGAGAGCAGACGATTCCACTAATCATTACTTTTACTCCTCTAGTGGCGACAAAGCAAGGCCAAGTTCGGCCATTTTGTTCAACACCTCTTCGAGGGATTTACGTCCAAGGTTGCGCACCTTCATCATATCTTCTTCCGTCTTACCGGCCAAATCTTCAACCGTATTGATACCGGCACGTTTCAAACAGTTGTAAGAGCGCACCGAAAGGTCTAGTTCTTCAATACTAAGCTCGAGAACCTTCTCCTTCTTGCCTTCTTCTTTTTCAACCATAATCTCGGTATTTTTGGTGTTATCCGATAAATCTACAAATAGATTCAGATGTTCATTTAAAATTTTAGCCCCCAAGCTTACAGAATCATCAGGCGAAATGGTGCCATCCGTCCAAACTTCAAAGGTAAGCTTGTCATAGTCGGTGATTTGACCCACACGCGTGTCTTCCACGATAAAGTTGACACGTCTGACAGGCGTATAAAGTGAATCCACCGGAATAAGACCAACCGATTGATCGGGCTTTTTATTTTTAGCCGCTTCAACATAGCCGCGACCTTTTGTAATAATGATTTCAATAAAAAGCTTTGTATCCTCGCCGCCACTCAGCGTCGCTATGTGTAGCTCCGGATTGAGTATCTCTACATCAGAATCTACTTTAATATCTTTGGCAGTCACTTCACCTTCGCCGACAAAATCGATGTATGCCATTTTGGGTTCGAACCGTTCGCTGTTGTTTTTAACAGCCAGATTCTTCAAATTGAGAATGATCTCGGTTACGTCTTCTTTGACGCCCGGAATCACGCTAAATTCATGCAAAACACCATCAATCTTAATATTGCTTACGGCAGCGCCCGGCAAAGAGGATAACAAAATACGTCTAAGAGAATTTCCAAGCGTCGTGCCGAACCCTCTCTCTAGTGGTTCCACAATGAAGCGGCCATATTTACCGTCCTGTGACATTTCAGCAATTTCAATGCGAGGTTTTTCAAATTCAAACATTCATCTGAACCTCCCTTTAATTTTATATAACATATCCACCGATTTACTTGGAATACAATTCGACGATCAGCGTTTCCAAAACAGGGATATCGATTTGATCTCTGTTCGGGATTGCGTTTACAGTTCCACGAAGGCTGTCATGCTCTGCCGATAACCATTCTGGAACGACTCTTGACGCCGTTACATCCAAAATATCTTTGTATCTTTGTAATGATTTTGCTGTTTCTTTTACTTCGACTACGTCGCCAACTTTCATTTGGTAAGAAGGGATGTTTACCTTTTTGCCGTTTACAAGGAAGTGGTTGTGACGAACGACTTGTCTTGCCTCTGTTCTCGAACGGCCATAGCCCATTCTGTAAACAACGTTGTCAAGTCTAAGTTCTAAAAGACGCAATAAGTTTTCACCTGTGATACCCGGTGTTTTATCTGCCTTTGCAAAGTAATTTCTAAATTGTGTTTCCAATACGCCATAAATTCTTTTTGCGCGTTGTTTTTGTCTTAACTGCAAACCGTATTCGGATTGTTTTTTTCTAAGACTTGCGCTACCATGTTGACCGGGTGCAAATGGTCTTTTGGAAAACGCACAACTATTTTTGTTGCATCTTTCGCCTTTTAAGAAAAGCTTATCGCCTTCTCTACGGCAAAGTCTACATACAGGACCAATATATCTAGCCATTGAATGCTACCTCCTAATTTTAGTCTGATTTGTCATACTCTTCTGCGTTTTGGCGGTCTACAGCCGTTATGGGCAACCGGTGTAACGTCTTTAATCAAGGTTACATCAAGTCCTGCGGCTTGAAGCGCACGAATCGCCGCCTCACGTCCGCTACCTGGGCCTTTTACAAATACTTCAACCGAACGAAGTCCAAACTCTTTGGCTGTGTTCGCTGCCGTATCTGCTGCCATTTGTGCAGCATATGGAGTAGATTTTCTTGACCCTCTAAAGCCTAACTGACCAGCACTTGCCCATGAAAGAGCATTGCCTGCAGTATCCGTAATTGTTACAATTGTGTTATTAAAAGTGGATTGTATGTGAGCCTGACCGCGTTCAACAAATTTCTTGTCGCGGCGTCTACGGCCTGTCGTCTTTTTCACTGCTTTTTTAGCCATTAAACTAGAACCTCCTTAGATTATTTTTTCTTATTGGCAACCGTTCTTCTAGGACCTTTACGAGTTCTAGCATTTGTTTTGGTTTTTTGTCCACGAACAGGAAGCCCCCGTCTATGGCGAATGCCTCTATATGAACTAATTTCTACTAAGCGTTTGATGTTAAGGGCGATTTCACGTCTTAGATCACCTTCTACTTTTTGGGTAGTATCCATTACTTCACGGATTTTTGCCACTTCGTCGTCAGTCAAATCCCTTACTCTTGTGTCAGGATTGACGCCTGCCTCTTTCAAAATTCTGTTGGAGCTCGGTCTGCCGATACCAAATATATAAGTAAGACCGATTTCTACACGTTTTTCTCTTGGTAAGTCTACACCTGCAATACGTGCCATCTATTTGCTGCACCTCCTGAGTACATATATGTTGTATTATACGATTTTGCCGTTCTGTTTTATCTATCAATCTATATATAAACTTTTTTGTCTAAGGCAGCCGCACCTTAAACGATTCGACAGTTTTTGTTGATTTTGCTTCGGTACCTGTAAGCATGGGGTCTGGCAAGGGTTTTCTCCCCCCTTCAAACCATGTTAAAATGTGCTAAAAACAATTCTAACCTTGTCTTTGTTTGTGCTTTGGATTTTCGCAGATCACTCTGATAGCACCTTTTCTTTTGATAATTCTGCATTTTTCACACATCGGTTTTACTGATGGTCTTACTTTCATAATTATCCAAGCCTCCTTTTACAACTGCTTATTTATCTCTCCAGATAATGCGTCCCTTAGACAGATCATATGGTGACATTTCGATTAAAACCTTGTCACCTGGGATAATCCGAATAAAGTTCATACGCAATTTACCTGATATATGCGCCAATATTTTATGTCCGTTTTCTAGCTCGACATGAAACATGGCGTTTGGAAGTTTTTCTAAAACGGTACCTTCTACTTCAATAACATCACTCTTTGACAAGTTGGGTAGCCTCCTTACGACTGTCGCCCTTTAATTGGTGCGGGGCCAACGCCTTTCTGATATCTGCATCCACTACGTATAGTTTATTTTGTAGCTTATCTTGCATAGACAAATCAATCTCTTTTGTCATTTGTACATGCTTATCTTTTTTCTTCTTTGGTTTTGAAAGTTCGTGGCGTTCTCCATCGACCAAGAATACATATTCACCGTCTATATGATGAATTAAAAACGGATATCCTCTATCTCGGCCACATTTTGAATAAACCACCTGACCAACACAAAACATACACTCACCTCATGTTCCTATCAACCTACCGTCAAAAGCTCCGGTTCATCCTCTGTCACGATAACAGTATGTTCATAATGAGCGGAATATTTGTTATCTGCTGTCAAAACAGTCCAACCGTCGTCCAAAATATTGACGCGGTAGTCGCCTACGTTTACCATCGGCTCGATGGCAAGCGCCATCCCCTTCACAAGAAGTGGACCACGACTTTTGGTCTTGTAATTTGGAACTTGCGGCGCCTCATGAAGTTTTGTACCAATGCCATGCCCGACAAAGTCGCGCACAATGGAAAAACCATTTGCCTCCACATAGTCTTGTATGGCGGCAGATATTTCATGCAAATGATTGCCTGCTCTTACAAACTTCAGACCCTCAAAAAAGCTTTGCTTCGTTATGTCGATAAGTTTTTTTGCTTCATCTGAAATGTCGCCCACCGGAAACGTTCGGGCAGCATCACCATGATAACCATTTTTAAATACGCCTACATCAATGCTGATAATATCGCCAGATTTCAACTTTCTTAAACCTGGTATGCCATGAATGACTTCGTCATTGATGGATGCGCAGATGGAGGCCGGAAATCCATTATAATTTTTGAAGGACGGTGTCGCATCATTCTTTATAATGAAGTCATAGGCGATGTCATCGAGTTCTTTTGTGGTGACACCGGGTCGCACCGCTTTCTCTAATAAGAGAAGAAGCTGACCGACAAGCTTTCCGGATACTCTCATTTTTTCGATTTGATTATCATTTTTCACTATAATAGCCATGGATTCTCAAGCACCTCTTAACGCTTACTTGCCTAAAGAGTTAATGATGAATGCGGTAATCTCGTGAATATCGCCCACACCATTCACTTCTAATAGAAGGTTCTTCTTTTTGTAATATTCAATAATTGGCTTCGTCATCTCGTGATAGATTTTCAATCGATTTTTGACCGTCGATTTCTTGTCATCCTCACGCTGCATGAGCGCCGTTCCACATGCGTCGCATGTGTGTTTTACTTTAGGCGGATTATATGTCGTATGATACATTTGACCGCATTTTGCACAACTTTCTCTGCCAGACATGCGTTCAATCACAATTGCATCATCTACATTAATATACACGGTTCTATTCAAATCGGGCGCAATCGTTTCTGCCAAGATGTCAGCTTGTTGTAAATTTCTTGGGTATCCGTCGATAATGCAACCGTTTTTGCAATCGGGTCGCAATAGACGTTCTCTGAGAAGATCTGTTACCAAATCATCCGACACCAACGAGCCTTCATTCATTGTTTCTGTAATGTGTGCGCCTAGGTCTGTTTTTAGTTCCATCTGCTCTCTAAGCAAATCACCTGTTGAAACGTGCGTGATGTTATAATGCTTAGAAAGGATTCTGGCTTGGGTGCCCTTGCCTGCACCGGGGCCGCCTATAAGTACGATCTTCATAATCTTTTTCTCTCCTGTATGTGGTGCTGTTCACGGACATCGGGAATGCGATTCTGGCATTCCCAATCGACCCGCAAATTAATTTAAAAAGCCTTTGTAATGTCTCATCAACAACTGTGATTCGAGTTGTTTTACGATTTCAAGCGCAACGCCTGTCACGATTAACAGCGTTGTACCACCGAAACCAACGCGAATATTGAAGATCCAGTCAAAGATAACTGGCATCAGCGCGATGATTGCGTAAGCAAACGCGCCAATCATAGACATTCTGTCAACAATCGCCTGAATAAAATCAGACGTTGACTTGCCCGGACGGATGCCCGGAATGAAACCGCCATTCTTTCTCATGTTCTCTGCTACTTCAATCGGGTTGAAGGAGAACGATGTATAGAAAAATGTAAAGCAGAAAATCAAAATAACGTACAATACGGCACCGACCGGATTGGTTATATTCAGTGTATTCACGACTTCACCAAGCCATACCGGTTTCCATAATTGATGAATGGTTTGTGGAAATTGTAATAATGAGATCGCAAAGATGATGGACATAACGCCAGCAATATTGACCTTAATCGGAATAAAAGAGGTTTGACCGCCAAATGTTTTACGACCAACCATCTTCTTCGAATATTGTACGGGGATACGCCGTTCTCCACCTTGCACCAAAATAACAAATCCAATGACACCCAAGAAAAGGGCAATGAGTACAACCACTTTAACCCATCCCATAATATCTCCGCCTGTTGCAAACACATACATTGCCATGACGCCACGAGGAAGCCCGGACAAAATGTTTGCGAAGATGATAAAGGAAGAACCGTTGCCAATGCCTTTTTGTGTCAATTGCTCGCCTAACCACATGATGAAGATGGTACCTGTCACCATAGATAAAACGGCCACTGCGTACACAAAGTAAGATTGGTGTGAAAACAAAGTACGGATCGAGTATACTTGACCGATACCTTGTAAAAACGAAAGACCAACTGCAACAAAACGGGTGATCTTATTAATTTGTTTTCTGCCTTGTTCGCCTTCTTTATTGATCTGCTCGAGTCTAGGTATTGCAACTGTTAAAAGCTGCATGATGATGGACGCGGTGATGTAAGGCCCGATACCCATTGTAAAAATGGAACCGTAGGCACCACCGGTGATCATGCTATAGATTGAGTTGCCGACACCGCTTGTTTTAAGTTGTTGAAGCATTAAATTGTTGACGCCGGGCACCGGAATGTGCGAACCCAAGCGGACAACCAACAATATGAACAGCATGTATAAAAGTTTTACACGGATATCTTTAATCTTGAAAGCATTTTTAAGTACAGAAAACAACTAAATCACCTCTGCTTTTCCGCCTGCCGCCTCAATCTTTTCTTTTGCTGACTGGCTGTAAAAATTCACTTGCACCGTCAGTTTTTTTGTTAATTCGCCGACGCCCAAGATTTTAACGCCGTCTCTTGTGTTGCTCACTAAGCCTTTTGATTTTAATGCATCGATATTGACAACCATACCGTCTTCGAATACATCTAATCTTGCCAAGTTAATGGCAACGATTTCTTTGGTATTGCGGCAAGAGTGACCTCTTTTCGGAATACGTCTATAAAGAGGCATTTGACCACCTTCGAAGCCAGCTCTAACGCCGCCGCCCGAACGTGCCTTTTGACCTTTATGGCCTTTGCCTGCTGTTTTTCCGTTACCCGATGCGTGGCCTCTCCCTTTGCGGTAAGCTTTCGTTTTAGAACCTACTGCGGGTTTCAACTCGTTTAAATTCACAGGTCCCACCTCCTTTTTCTATATTTCTTCAACCTTTACCAAATGCTGCACTTGTTTCACCATGCCACGCATTGCTACGTTGTCTAGTTTTGTTACGGTGTGATGCAATTTATGAAGCCCAAGCGCCTCAACAGTTTTTCTGTGTTTAGGCTTAGCGCCGATCGTTGATTTGATTAATGTGATTTTTAAGTCCATGTTTTCGTCCTCCCTAACCAAAGATTTCTTCTACGGTTTTGCCACGTAACGCAGCAACTTTTTCAGGAGTTGTAATTTGCTTCAAACCTTCTATTGTAGCCAATACAACGTTACGTTTGTTGTTAGAACCAAGAGATTTCGTTCTGATGTTTCTAACACCAGCAAGTTCTAATACCGCACGAACAGGTCCGCCTGCGATAACTCCTGTACCTTCTCTGGCCGGTTTTAAAAGCACGCTTGCGCTGCCAAAAGTTCCGATCATTTCATGGTATACGCTATCGTCTTTGTTCATCTCAAGGAAAATAAGATTTTTCATGGCATCTTCTTTTCCTTTGCGAATCGCTTCTGGTATTTCAGTTGCTTTTCCGAGACCAACGCCTACGTGGCCGTTTTCATCTCCTACGACAACGAGCGCCGCAAATCTAAATGTACGTCCGCCTTTTACTACCTTTGTAACACGTTTGATTGTTACGACTTTATCTTTTAAATCAAGCGCACTTGCGTCAATTTTCTTCCTCAAAGATTTTCCCTCCTTACTAGAATTGTAGGCCGCCTTCTCTTGCCGCATCCGCCAACGCTTTTACTTTTCCGTGATAGATATAACCGCCACGGTCGAATACGACTGTTGTAATGCCTTTGTCTGCCGCTTTTTTCGCAATGGCTGTGCCAACGGCTACAGCAGCGTCTACATTTGCGGTTTGTTCTACTTTTGCTTTGATGTCTGCTTCCATGGTAGAAGCTGCTACCAATGTATGGCCAATTGTATCATCTATGATCTGAGCGTATATATGGCTGTTAGACCGAAATACCGCCAATCTTGGCTTTTGTGGCGTGCCTTTTACGTGATTACGAATTCTGTAATGACGTTTGATTCTTGCTTTAGCACGTGATGGTTTCGTTATCATCTGGATTTCACTCCTTTATTATTTCTTACCGGTTTTTCCGACTTTACGTCTGATAATTTCTGTGCTGTATTTAATACCTTTGCCTTTGTAAGGCTCTGGTGGGCGTTTTGCTCTTATTTCAGCAGCGTATTGACCTACTTTTTCTTTGTCAATGCCTGTGATTGTGATTTTATTTCCTTCTATTGTAGACGTGATGCCCTCAGGGTCAATCATCTCTACAGGATGAGAATAACCAAGTGTCAAGGTTATTTTGTTGCCGTTTTTGGCCGCTCTATAACCAACACCGTTGATCTCTAACACTTTTGTATAACCGTTTGTAGTACCCTCTACCATGTTGGCGATAAGCGTACGTGTGAGACCATGCAATGACTTGTGTCTTTTCAAATCACTTGGTCTTGTCACGATGATCTGGCCATCTTTTACTTCGATGGTCATATCATCAACCAACTTGCGGGTCAATGTACCTTTTGCGCCCTTCACGGTTAATACGTTACCGGCTTCTAGGCTTACGTCTACACCGGCTAGTATCGTAATCGGTAATTTACCTATACGTGACATTGTTCTGGCACCTCCTTATTCTTTTTTCCTGTTACCATACAAATGCGATAACTTCTCCGCCTACGCCTAATTTTCTTGCATCTTTGTCTGTGATGACGCCCTTGTTTGTAGAAACAATCGCTGTTCCGATGCCACCTAATACTCTAGGCAATTTTTCGGAACCGGCATATACACGTAGACCCGGCTTTGAAATTCTCTTGATACCTGAAATTACTTTTTCGTTTTTGTCTCTACCATATTTCAACGTTATTCTGATGGTTTTCTTTACGCCGTCTTCAAAAACTTCGTAACCCTTCACATAACCCTCATTTGTTAATATTTCGGCTATTGATGCCTTTACTCTTGAAGCAGGAATGTCTACAGTTGTGTGTTTCGCGGAATTCGCGTTTCTTATTCTTGTAAGCATGTCTGCAATCGGATCGCTCATTGACATTTATAAAACCCTCCTTTCCTGATTACCAGCTGGCTTTCTTAACTCCCGGGATTTGACCTTGGTACGCTAATTCACGGAAGCAGATACGACATACACCGAATTTTCTAAGATAAGCATGCGGTCTGCCACATATTCTGCAACGCGTATACGCTCTTGATGAAAATTTTGGTTCTTTTTGTTGTTTAAGGATCATTGATTTTTTAGCCATTGTCTAACCTCCCTTACTTTCTGAATGGCATACCAAACAATTTAAGCAATTCTCTTGCTTCTTCGTCGGTTTTAGCCGTTGTAACGAAAACGATATCCATACCTCTGATTTTGTCAATCTTATCGTATTGGATCTCTGGGAACATCAATTGCTCTTTGATACCCATTGTATAGTTTCCTCTGCCGTCAAAGCTTTCTGCGCTGACGCCACGGAAGTCACGTACACGTGGAAGCGAAATGTTAATCAATCTGTCGACGAAGCTGTACATTCTGTCGCCTCTAAGGGTAACTTTACAGCCAATCGGCATACCAGCACGAAGTTTAAATGCCGCAATTGATTTTCTTGCTTTTGTCACAACAGGCTTTTGACCTGCGATAATCGTCATGTCACTAACGGCATTCTCGATTATTTTTGCATTTTCTTTCGCTTCTCCCAAACCCATGTTTAAGATAACCTTTTCGATTTTAGGAACAGCCAATTTATTTGTATATGAAAACTTTTTCATCATCGCATCTACGACTTCAGTATCATAAAATTCTCTTAACCTATTCACCTATGCTTGCCTCCTTTCAAACGGACTTTTAGTCTACAATCTCTCCTGTTGACTTAGCTACTCTCACTTTTTTCGTAACTGTTTTGCCGTCTTTTTCTATTTGCTCTAATTTATAACCAAGTCTTGTTGGCTCGCCTTTATACAAATACATAACGTTCGAAACGTGAAGCGCTGCTTCTCTTTTAATCAAACCGCCTTGTTGTCTTTGACCGGCTTTTTGATGTTTCGTAATCATGTTGGCATTTTCAACGATAACTCTTTGGCTTTTTTTGTCTACAAAAAGTATTTTGCCTTCTTTGCCTTTGTCTTTGCCCGCGATAATTCTTACTTTATCGCCTCTTTTAACTTTCATTTACGCACACCTCCTTCTGAATCTTTGCTTCGAAAACACACCCGTTGCTTTTGTTTGGGTGCTCCCCTCTTCATCCGGTTCCTTTATAGTACTTCCGGTGCGAGAGATAATATTTTCATGTATTGCTTTTCTCTTAGTTCTCTCGCCACAGGTCCAAATATACGTGTACCTCTAGGGTTTTTGTCGTCTTTTATTAAAACAGCCGCATTGTCGTCAAATTTAATATGAGAACCGTCTGGTCTTGAAACACCTTTTACTGTTCTTACAACAACCGCTTTTACAACTTCACCTTTTTTCACAACGCCGCCTGGTGTAGCATTTTTAACGGCAGCGACGATTACATCGCCTACGTTCGCATATCTTCTCGTGGAACCGCCTAATACTCTAATGCACAATAATTCTTTTGCACCGGAGTTATCGGCCACGACCAATCTCGTTTCTTGTTGTACCAATTTAAACTGCCTCCTTCCTGTAAGGCTAATCTTCTATTTCGCTTTTTCTAAAATAGATACAAGTCTCCATCTTTTTTCTTTCGACAAAGGTCTTGTCTCCATAACTTTAACAAGATCGCCTATTTTGCATTCATTGTTTTCGTCATGAGCCTTTAACTTGTACGTTCTTTTGATGATTTTGCCGTACAAAGGGTGCTTCACATTATTTACAACAGCCACAACAACTGTCTTATCCATTTTGTCGCTGACTACTTTTCCTGTTCTCGTCTTACGCAAATTTCTATCCACGAATTGTGCCTCCTTTCATGTTCAAAATGCTACAGTTGCTTTGCCTTTTGAGTGATTACAGTTTGAATTCTTGCAATGTTTTTTCTAACGTCTCTGATTCGTGCTGTATTATTGGCTTGATTTGTCGCGTTTTGAAATCTTAAGTTAAACAATTCTTTCTTCGCGTTTACCAAATCATTGTTCAATTCCTCTGTGCTTTTGTTTAAAATCTCTTCAAGATACTTTTTACTTTTCACTGTTATCACCATCCATTTCAAGATCTGCACGTGATACAATTTTGCATTTCACAGGCAATTTGTGAACAGCAAGACGAAGCGCTTCTCTTGCCACTTCTTCTGATACGCCGCCCAATTCAAACATTACTCTGCCTGGTTTTACAACTGCCACCCAATACTCGGGTGAACCTTTACCAGAACCCATACGGGTTTCGGCAGGTTTAGAAGTAACGGGTTTGTCTGGGAAAATTTTGATCCAAACTTTACCGCCACGTTTGATATGTCTTGTCATGGCAATACGGGCTGCCTCGATTTGGTTTGATGTGATCCAACTTGGCTCCATCGAAACGATACCGAACTCACCATAGGTGATTTTGTTGCCTCTTGTGGCAACGCCCTTCATTCTGCCTCTAAACTGCTTACGTCTTTTGACTCTTTTTGGCATTAACATTATTGTTCGCTCCCTTCCTTTACATTGCCTTTCGCTTTCACAGGAAGAATCTCGCCTTTGTATATCCAAACTTTAACGCCCAATTTGCCATACGTCGTATTCGCTTCCGCAAACCCATAATCGATATCCGCTCTTAAAGTTTGTAGAGGAATTGTTCCTTCATGGTAGTGTTCTGTACGCGCCATTTCGGCACCGCCCAAACGACCAGATACCGATGTTTTGATACCCTTAGAACCCATCTTCATGGTTCTTGTCATCGCTTGTTTCATGGCACGTCTAAACGTTACACGGTTTTCAAGTTGTTTTGCGATATCTTCAGCCACAAGCTGTGCATCAAGCTCTGGTCTTTTAATTTCGCCTATATTAACAAACACTTTTGAACTAGACAATGCTTGCAACTCTTTGTTTAAGTCTTGGATCGCTTGGCCGTTACGGCCGATGATGATACCCGGCTTCGCCGTGTGAATCGTGATTTTCACTTTTTCACTGGTACGCTCGATCTGCACTTTTGAAACGCTTGAGTTGATCAGTTTTTTCTTGATATATTTTCTTAATTTGTTGTCTTCTATTAAGAAGTTTGCAAAATCTTTTTTATCTGCATACCAGGTAGAATCCCAGTCTTTGATTATGCCCACTCTTAATCCGTGTGGATTAACTTTCTGTCCCATCCTTTACCTCCTTATCTCTCATTCAAGAATATAGATATATGAGCTGTACGTTTGTTGATTCTGTACGCGGTACCTTTCGCTCTTGGTTGAATTCTTTTCAAAGTAGGACCTTGGTTTGCCACTACTTCTTCTACGAATAATTTATCTACATTCATTTCTAAGTTGTTTTCCGCATTTGCAACCGCTGATTTTAGAAGTTTTTCTATAATATCCGCCGCATAACGAGGAGAATAAGCCAAAATACCTAACGCTTCTGTAATGCCTTTGCCTTTGATTTGTTCTAAGACGATTCTCGCCTTTGTATCAGAAACTCTCACAAACTTCACATGCGCTTGGGCTCTTCTATCTTTGATCGTTTCGTTTCTTTCTTTCTTCAGCTGGCTTCTGTGCCCTTTAGCCATGAATAAAACCTCCTTCCGACATGTAACGGGGTCTATCCCACGTTACATTACCCTAATTATCTTACTCTTGATTTCTTTTCTGCGTCTTTTCCGTGCCCTCTATACGTTCTTGTAAGTGCGAACTCGCCTAATTTATGACCTACCATGTCTTCTGTCACATAGACAGGCACATGTTTTCTTCCGTCATGGACTGCCAATGTGTGACCAATCATCTCAGGAAATATCGTAGAACGACGGGACCAAGTTTTAATTACGTTTTTTGTGTTTTCTTTGTTTTGTGCTTCCACTTTTTTAAGAAGATGATCGTCACAAAACGGTCCCTTTTTTAGTGATCTACTCATTTACAAACCTCCTCCAATCCTACTTGCTTCTACCACGGATTATAAATTTACTGCTTGCTTTATGTTTCTTTCTCGTTTTATAACCAAGAGCCGGTTTGCCCCAAGGCGTACTTGGCGCTGGACGACCGATACCTGTTTTACCTTCACCACCACCATGAGGGTGATCGTTCGGGTTCATAACAGAACCACGGACAGTCGGGCGAATACCCATGTGACGCTTCTTACCTGCTTTACCGATGTTAATGAGTTCATGATCAATGTTTCCGACTTGACCGATTGTCGCTCTACAGTTAATCGGGATCAATCTCATTTCACTGGACGGCAATCTTACGGTTGCATATTTGCCTTCTTTTGCCATCAATTGAGCCGAGTTGCCTGCTGCACGAACAAGTTGTGCGCCTGCGCCTGGTTTCAACTCGATGTTATGAATTTGTGAGCCGATTGGCATATCTTTCATTTCTAGGCAGTTGCCTACACGTATTTCGGCTGTTTCACCGCTCATGATCGAGTCGCCTACTTTTATGCCGTTTGGTGCAAGCATATATCTCTTTTCGCCATCTGCGTAAAAAAGAAGAGCAATGTTTGCTGTTCTGTTTGGATCGTATTCGATAGCCGCAACTTTCGCAACAACACCGTCTTTATTTCTCTTAAAGTCGATGATTCTGTATTTTTTCTTTGCACCGCCACCATGATGACGAACTGTTATTTTGCCTTGATTGTTTCGACCAGAGTTGGTTTTTAGATGAACAACTAAGCTTTTCTCTGGTTCGGACTTTGTGATCTCCGCAAAATCTGACACCGTCATTTGTCTTGTGGAAGGTGTATATGGTTTATATCTCTTTATACCCACGAAACTTACACTCCTTTCAATTGATACATTTTAACACGTTCCCGTGTGTTTCTTCTTTTTTGTCATAAAAATCTGTGGAACAGGCTTTTATCACGTTTTATTGGTTTACAGCCATTACATGCCTTGGAATACTTCGATCGCTTTGCTTTCTTGCGTCAATTTAACAATTGCTTTCTTGCGGGCAACCGTTCTTCCTTTTGTGTAACCGCGTCTTTTCATTTTGCCTATCAAATTCATTGTGTTTACAGATTCAACTTTTGTACCTTGAAACATTTTTTCAACTGCTTCTCTAATTTGAATCTTGGTTGCATCAGGGTGCACATAAAACACGTATTTGTTATCTTCAAGTTGTTTCATACTTTGTTCTGTCACAACTGGTCTTAAAATAATGTCATAATATTTCAAATCAGCCATTATACGTACACCTCCTCAATTTTTTGTACTGCTTGTTTCGTCACAACCAATGTGTCGTATTTTAAAATGTCATATACGTTGATTGTGTCTGCGGATGTTGTACTCATATTTGGAATGTTTCTTGCAGACAAAATAATGTTTTTGTCGCTACCATCTACAACAACAAGCGCCTTTGTTACTTTTATATTGTCTAACACTTTTTTCATTTCTTTTGTTTTAACTGCACTTAATGTAAGTTCATCTAAAACAATCAATTTGCCTGTTGCTACTTTCGACGACAATGCACATTTAAGAGCCAATCGTTTTACTTTTTTGTTTAATTTGAAAGAGTAATCTCTTGGCTTTGGTGCAAATACAACGCCACCGCCGGTCCATTGTGGTGAACGGATAGAACCTTGACGTGCGCGACCTGTGCCTTTTTGTCTCCAAGGTTTTCTACCGCCGCCGCGAACTTCCGCTCTCGTCTTTGCGCTTTGTGTACCTTGTCTTTGGTTTGCAAGATATTGAACCACTGCGATATGCACAACATGTTCATTCATCTCAACACCAAATATTTTATCATCTAATTCAATAGAGCCTGCTTCCGCACCACTCATATTATAAACTTTAACATTTGCCACTGTTTTTCCTCCTTTCGTAAAGTCGTGTGACTAATTCTTTACGGTATTCTTAATGACTAATACGGTACCTCTGTTGCCTGGTACTGCGCCTTTAATCAGGATTAAGTTTTTCTCCGCGTCTACTCTTATAACTTCTAAGTTTTGAACGGTTACATTCACATGACCCATATGACCCGGCATTTTTTTGCCTTTTTTAACTTTACCAGGTGTTGTTGCCGAACTTAATGAACCAACGCCTCTATGGTATTTAGAACCATGCGCCATCGGCCCTCTGGATTGATTATGTCTTTTGATTGCGCCTTGGAAGCCTTTACCCTTCGACATACCAGAGATATCAATGCGATCCCCTGCTGCGAATACATCGGCTTTAATTTCTGCGCCTACTTCCATTTTGTCAGCGTCTTCTAACTTAAATTCTTTTAAGTATTTTTTTGGTGCAACGCCTGCTTTTTCAAAATGACCTTTTTTCGGGCTGTTTACCTGTTTTGCTTTGATCTCGCCAAAACCAACCTGTACCGCCGCATAGCCATCTTTCTCTACTGTCTTCTTTTGTACGACAACACAAGGGCCTGCTTCTAATACAGTAACAGGAACCAACTCGCCGCTTTCCAAGAACACTTGCGTCATACCAACTTTTTTGGCTACAATTGCTTTTTTCATTTCTTTCGCACCTCCTAAACATTCGATAGCAGAGAACAAGTTCCTTCTGCCTTTTCCTACAGCGGATTATTCTTCTTGGTTATAATCTATTATTATAGAAGAAGAACAATCATCCTAGTCGATATAAGAACTTCTTATATAAACCGTTTTGGTTAAATTTGTTTATTACATAATTTTGAGTGTAATATCTACACCTGCCGGTAAATCGAGACGTGTTAATGCATCTACTGTTTTTGGTGTAGGCATTAAGATGTCGATCAATCTCTTGTGTGTTCTCATTTCAAATTGTTCTCTGGAATCTTTGTACTTGTGAACAGCACGAAGAATTGTGATGATCTCCCTTTTTGTAGGAAGTGGTATTGGTCCGCTGATTTTCGCGCCCGTCTTCTTCGCTGTTTCGATGATAAGTACCGCCGATTGATCGATCAATTTGTGATCATACGCTTTAAGACTAATTCTGATTTTTTGATTTGCCATAAAAAAAGTCCCCTCCTTTTCGCACTTTTTGGTTCAGTACGACAAGTGGTGACTGCACACTTATCTGATGCACACCCATACAAAAAGACAGGTAAACCTATCCCCCCATAACGGAGTGCACACAAATGATATTCGCACAGTGACCTTGTCGCCCGGTTTCTTGAACTGGACATTGCTCCACGAAAAAACCTGCCCGCCTGCGTACACGCTTTTGAACAGCAACCTTTCGTTTCAACGCTCTTATGTCACAACACGTAGCATTATATAACAAGAATTTTTTTTATGCAAGATTTTTTTTACTTTTTTACAAAACTTTTTTCACGGTGCCAAAATGAGAAACAAAATCATAACAAATTTTGGGATTTACAGCGTAACCACCTTGGTGGCCACAGCCTGACAAAACGCGGCATCATGCTCGACAAACAGCATCGTCGGCTTATACCGCAAAATTAGTTCCTCCATCTGCATACGCGAATAGACATCAATAAAATTAAGTGGCTCGTCCCAAATATAGAGGTGCGCCCTATCGCAAAGACTTCTGGCCAGTAATACTTTTTTCTTTTGCCCTTCGCTAAAATCGGTCATATCCTTCTCAAACTGCACCCTCGCAAAGTCTAATTTCCGAAGAATGGCCTTGCATAGGCTTTCATCAATTTTACTCTCCGCGCAAAAATCTTTTAAATCGCCTGTCAAAAAGCTGGTGTCTTGTGAAATATAGGAAATGATGACGCCACTGGCGATGTGCAAATGACCACTGTATTGCATCTCTTCTTTTCGAATCAGTTTCAATATACTCGACTTGCCCGAACCATTATGCCCTGTGATGCACACCCGCTCGCCCTGTTCTATCGTAAAGCTGACCTTGGTGCAAATTGTTTGTTCTCCATATGAGATAGAGACGTCACGCAATTCGACCAACCGCTCGGCATGGTGGCGAAGTGGCGTGATGCGCAAGCTTTCTGCCGTTTCAATATTTTGCAATAGCTTGGATTTTTCATCGATCGCATCTTGTTGCCTTGCTTCGAGGGATTTCGCCCGTTTCATCATCTTGGCGGCTTTATGCCCCACGTACCCGCGATCTGGCTTCAGCCCCCCGCTTTTTGTGCCGATCTTTGTTTGTTCTACTTGGTCAGACCAGTTTGCCGTTCGTTTCGCCGCCGCAGATATTTTTTTTATGTCTTTTTTCAGTGTTTCATTTTGCGCCAACTCATACTGGTCTTGTTGTGCCTTGTTGCGCCACCATGACGAAAAATTGCCGCGTTGCACTTCAATATTCCCTCTGTTAATCGAGAGCACATGGTCTATACAACGATCCAGAAATTGTCGGTCATGAGACACCAATATAAATCCCTTTTTTGTCTTTAAATAGTCGCTAACCAATTGGCGCGCATGGGCGTCTAAATGATTGGTCGGTTCATCAATGAGAAGAAAACCACCATGTTTCAAAAACAACGCCGCCAACAGCACCTTCGTCTGTTCTCCATTGCTTAACGTGTCATACCGCCTGTCGAGCACCTCTTCTTTTAATTCGAGCAGGTTCAATTCTCGGTTGATCTCCCACAACAATGTATCTGGGCATATCGCCCCAATGACGTCAATCGTATTTCGTGTTTGATCCGTAACGTCAAAAGGAAAATAATCTACCGTAACAGACTTTGTAATAGTTCCACTGTATTCGTATTTGCCCATTAGAAGATTTAAAAAGGTCGTCTTGCCACGCCCGTTACGCCCCACAAACCCAAGCCGCCAATCTGTATCGATCTGAAAGGACACATCTTCAAAAATCGTATCATAGCTTCCATCATAACCAAAGGTTAGGTTGGCAATATTGATCAGTGCCATCGCACATTCTCCTTTCCTAGCCAATAAAAAATGGACGACAAGAAAGTTAATTCTTGTCGTCCACAATCGTATGCTTTCAAAAAAATTTACAGGATATGTTCGTCGATTAGATGCACAAGGCTTGCGATTTCTGGTTTAGAGATTTGAGCAGTCGCGCCCAATGACAAACCCTTGCTTCGCATATCTTCGTCGATCAAAGAGGAGAACACGATAACCGGCAAAACTTTTAATGTTTCATCGGCCCGAATCAATTTCAGCAAGCGGTGTCCATCCATCTTTGGCATTTCGATATCGGTAATGACACAGGCCATTTTCTTGTTGATGCGACCCGGCATGTCTCTTAATTCGACCAATTTATCCCACGCCTCACTGCCGTTTGAGCAGAGCGTAATGTTTGAGAATCCGGATTTTTCGAGTGATTCTACGATCATTCTCTCGAGGAGTGGTGAATCTTCTGCGACCAAGATCGGCTTATCGCAAGTCGGCCGTTTGCCCATCTTGTCGATGTCAGCCATTTGAATACCTGTTTCTGGATTGATGTCTACCAATATTTTTTCAAAATCGAGGATGGTGATAAGTCGGTTGTCAAACCGCGCAATGCCGGTTGCCAGACCTTCTTCCCCACCATAAATCGCGGAGTCGGGCTTTTCGATGTCACTCCATGAAATTCTGTGGATGCCTTCTACAGAATGTACGTGAAACGCCGTGTTAATTTTGTTAAAATTGGTAATGATTAAGATATTACGTTCTTGGTTATCGGAAGGAGCCAAACCCATGTATGCTGATAAGTTGATGACAGTGATGATATGTTCCCTCGGCTTAAATACCCCCTCAACAAACGGATTAGAGTTGGGCATAGGCGTAACAGATGTATATTGCATGATTTCAACAACCTTTGCAACATTGATGCCAAAGTGTCTATCTGCAATGGTGAACTCCATAACCTCAAGCTCATTCGTCCCGCTTTCTAAAAGAATTTCTTTTTTTTGTTTCTCAGCCATCGGTAATCCTCCTCGATATGATGTATATTTATTTGATTTTCTGAATAATCTATATCCACCATTATAGCATTGAATATGATTATTTCCAATAGCAAAATCAAAACTTTTTTATTTCAGGTCGTTTTACGATATTATTTGAAATTGTGAGAAATGTTGTATATAATCAATATGCTACTTTGGGATGGTGCCCGCAGAAGACACGTCCAAAAGCAGTATACGTACTTGGTCACGCTTCGCTGTATTCGGTTATTATTTCGGAACGCGACACAGTATAGGTTTATAGTTTACATACTATTCAAGGAGGACAGTACATGTGCGGATTTTGCGGTTTTACAGGGTTGCTTGATGACAACAACAACGTCATTTGCAACATGATGAATAAAATTGTGCATCGCGGCCCAGATAGTGAAGGGATACACTGCGATGATGAAATAACATTGGGCTTTCGCCGTCTCAGCATCATAGGGCTTGAGGACGGTTCACAGCCTATATATAATGAAGATGCGTCTGTTGTCATCGTTTTTAACGGTGAGATATACAATTATAAATGCCTGCGCGATGAACTAATCGAAAAGGGGCATACGTTTAAGACCCATACGGACACGGAAGTGTTGGTGCATCTCTATGAAGAACATAAATTTGACATGCTGCAATTTATCCGCGGTATGTTTTCCTTTGTGATCTACGATAAAAACGAAAAACTTACCTTTGCGGCGCGGGATTTTTTTGGTATTAAGCCCTTTTATTATTCGGTAGTGGATGGCGAGTTGCTGTTTGGTTCTGAGATCAAAAGCTTTCTGCCTTTTCCAAAATTTAAAAAGGAAGTAA
>JAVBJY010000180.1:0-8493 GCA_031546735.1 Eubacteriales bacterium | reverse complement strand
GGCTATGCAATCTTTGGGTTTAGTTTTCTGTTTTCGAAGCAAGCGTTGGCGGTGGCCACACCGTTTATGTTGCTGGCGGTTCGTTTTTCGGTGGCATTTGCCGTGCTCAACTGTCTGCTCTTCACCAAAAAGTTTACGCTTTCGCTTAAAGGCAAAAATATAAAACCACTGTTGCTATTGGGCACATTGCAACCCATTTTGTATTTTATATCCGAAAGTTTTGGCGTGAGACTGGTGGCCACATCGTTTGTCGGCATTATCCTTGCGCTTATACCGGTTGTGAGTGTGTTGTTTGGCGTTGTGTTTTTGAAAGAGCGGGTTCGCGTTCTACAAGTCGTCTGCATCTTCCTCTCGGTGGGTGGTGTGTTTTTGACGACCCAAGGCCAAGCCGCCGGTGGATTTAGCTTACTTGGTTTTATTCTGCTTCTTGTCGCCGTTTGTGCGTCCTCTGCCTTTAATGTGCTAAGCAAAAAAACGTCCGCTCAGTTTACCGCCTTCGAAAGAACCTATGTCATGTTTGCACTGGGTTGTACCACGTTTGTGACCATCGCACTTGTGCAATCCATCGGCAATGTGCATGAGATGATTGTCGTTCCGTTGACGAGCGGCTCGTTTTGGCTATCGGTTGGTTTCTTGGCCGTGATGTCTTCTGTGGGCGCATTTTTGATGCTTAATTATGCGATGGGGCATTTGAGTGTGGCAGAAGCTTCTGTATTTGGCAATGTCACCACCATTATTTCAATTATCGCCGGTGTCATTGTGCTAAAAGAGCCCTTCGGCCACTATCAAATCGCCGGAGCCATCGTCATCATCGCGAGCGTCTATTTTGTAAACAGACCGAGCCGCACCCGCAGCGCTTGACCCTAAACTTTATAAAAAGTGCGCCCTGTCGCATGACGTCATGCACAAGCATGGCACCATACGACAGGGCGCAGTTTTATTCTCTCTATTCGCCCGTAGACGTTGCCTTTGTGGTTCAATCGCCTCTTAATTCTTGGCGGTTGGCATAGATTGTATCGAGTTCTTTTGTCAAGTAGTCTTCCACTTCACGGCTATGTTTTGCATAATTTTCTAGGGTGATCTTCACGGTACGCTCGGTGTGGGATAAAATTTCATCGGCATATTCAATGGCACCGACCCGAATCTTTCTGGACGTTTGCTTGGCCTCTTCTACGATTCTCATGCCTTCTTCTTGGGCAAGCTTTGTGATTTCATGCTCATCGACGAGCATCTTTGACTTCATTTCCCCATCTTTTATGATGCTGTTTGCTTTGTTGGTTGCGTCGTTGATTAGTTTATCGCAGTCGGTGGCGATTCTTTGGGCTTGTCTTATTTCTGTTGGCAAATTTAATCGTATGTCATTTAATATTTCGAACAGTTCCTCTTTGTTTACGGCGATTTTGCCCGAAAAAGGAACAGGTCTACAGGCATCTAGCAAATCTTCCAATTCATCTAAATAAACTACTATCGATTCCATTCAAAAATATCCTCCCCTATTTATACTCCGTCACGCATAAAATTATCATAAAGAAGTTTGCAAAGCAAACTTTTAACCGCTATTTCTGAAGCACCGCGACAAGTCGCGGCTAGGAACAGTGCGAAGCACTTTCCTAACAGATTAAAAACGGCTAAAATTCCATAATACTTCGTCATAAGTTCCTTGCATAGCGCTTTGGCTATGCTACGTCACTTCTTCCTCGTCTTACAAAATTTTATCTCGTTTTTAATTTGATAATTTCATACGTGACGAAGTATAGCATTTTCATAACACGCTCTCACGTCAAATTTTTCTTCAATCTTTTTTCAATCTTCCTAAGACAATATCTTTAATTTCTTTTGGAACCATTCCATCTATGTTACCGCCATAGCGGGCAACCTCTTTGACCATGCTCGAACTCAAAAATAAAAATGTCGTGTTGGTCGGGATGAAGAGTGTTTCTGCCTCGGGTAGCAAGCTTTTATTGGTGAGTGCCATTTGAAACTCGTATTCAAAATCTGTGACGGCGCGAAGCCCACGGATAATCAAAGAGGCCTGCACCTGCTTCGCAAAGTCAATCAGTAAGCCTGAGAAGGCAACAACCTCTATATTCTTTTTCAACTCTTCGGGTAGAGACGCGTGAATCATGGCGACGCGCTCGTCTGCATCAAAGGCAAGTTGCTTTGCATTGTTGTTAAGGACACCCACGTATAATTTGTCTACCAGTTTAGATACACGTAAAATGATGTCGATGTGTCCGTTTGTAATCGGATCGAATGAGCCAGGGTATACTGCAATCTTCATGGTTTGCTCTCCAAATCGCATTATTCTATTCTTTCTGTAATTGTTGCTGTAAAAACAGAATCGTTGTCGTTTTAAACTGTTTGGTCTTAAAAATAGAAAAACCTTGTGCATAGGGTAACGGTTGGATTGCCGCTTGCTCGATCATCACAAACCCACCTTCGGCTAACAGATTGTGGCTAGCAATACCCGAAAGTGCCCGTTCAATGACGTCATCTTGCCCATACGGCGGGTCCATAAAGATGATGTCAAAGGGTTGTTTTTGCCTGCCGAGTGTCACAAGGGCATTTAAAAAATCGGTTTTTAAGATGGTTGCTTTATCGTTCAGCCTCGTAGACTGTAAATTTTTTTGTATGACGGCGACGGCTTCGGCGTTGTTGTCTACAAAGACAGCGTGTGCCGCCTCTCTTGACAGCGCTTCGATGCCGATGGCACCGGTGCCGCTAAACAAATCCAAAAAACGCGCGTCTCGTATATCAAAAGAAATGATATTAAAAATTGTTTCTTTGATGCGATCGGTCGTCGGCCTCGTCGAAAGTCCTTCGAGCGCTTGCAACGTATGACCCCTCGCGCGGCCTGAAATAACACGCATTGCGATACCTCCAAATGTGGAACAGAATGCCACACTTTAATATTATACATACAATCGTCGACCAAGTAAACATTTTTCGATATTATATGGTAAAAAATTCGTTTCTTTGCCAGCTCGGCGGAAAGACGAACGTGCCCAATGACGCGGTGGTAAACTGTTCGGCGGCTTTTTGTGCCTCTTTCAAGATATCCATGTCACGATATAAGTTTGCAATTTTTAGTTCGGGAAGACCATGTTGCCTTGTGCCAAAAAAATCACCCGGGCCTCGCAGGGCTAGGTCTTTCTCTGATATATAAAAACCGTCTCCCGATTGCGTCATTACCTTCAGCCTGTCTTTCGAGATTTTCGATTTTGCGTCGCTCACAAGGATGCAATAGCTTTTATCCGCGCCGCGCCCCACACGCCCCCGAAGCTGGTGCAGTTGGGCAAGCCCGAAGCGGTCGGCGTTTTCGATCAGCATGATGGTGGCATTGGGCACGTTAATGCCCACTTCAATCACTGTCGTGGCCACCAATACCTGTATGTGCCCCTCCGAAAACCGTGTCATGATGTCTTGTTTTGCGTCGTTCTTCATTTTGCCGTGCACACAATCAACCGTATAACCCGCCAATGCCTGTTCGGACAAGTACGCGGTATAAGACAACACCGCCTTTTTCGCCCCTTCTTCTTCATCGTCCTCAATCTGTGGGCAGATGATATAGGCTTGTCGCCCGCTGTCCAATTGGCTCTTGATAAAGGTATAAATTCGCTCATGATAGGCGGAGGTAACGGCGGAGGTGTCAATTTTTTGTCTGCCAGGCGGCAACTCGTCGATAATGGAGATATCCAAGTCGCCATATAAAATCAACCCTAGTGTACGGGGAATCGGCGTCGCCGTCATGACCACGACGTGGGGATTTGTGCCTTTTTCGCGCAACATCGCCCGCTGTCTGACGCCAAACCGATGCTGTTCGTCTGTAATGACAAGGCCGAGCTTGTGATACTCGACAGCCGTTTGAATGACGGCGTGCGTACCAATGATCATCTGCGCTTCGCCGTTGGCAATTTGTGCACACACTTGCCTTTTTTCTTTTTGTTTGAGAGAGCCAGTCAACACGACGACGTGTAGCGAAAGCTTTTCAAAATACGGTACAAACGAATGAAAATGTTGCACCGCCAACACGTCTGTGGGTGCCATCAGCACCGCCTGGTATCCATTTTGAATGGCCACATAGGCGGCAAGCATGGCGACAGCGGTTTTGCCAGAGCCGACGTCACCTTGTATAAGGCGATTGGTCACGTAGCCGCTCTGCAAATCGGTCATTAATTCGTCTAGCACGGTCGCTTGGGCACGGGTCAGGGTGTAGGCAAACATATCCTGTAGCGGCGTCACCGAGACAGGTGCAAACGGCACGCCATCTTTTTTGCTCTTGATGTCCCCTTTCATCCGGAACAACGTCAACTGTAACAAAAAAAACTCTTCAAACACCAACCGCCTACGCGCCACAAAGAAGCTATCGTTACTCTCGGGGAAATGGATGTTGTGTAGCGCAAACCGTTTGTCACACAGTGTATATTGCTGTTTGATTGTATCTGGCAAATAGTCCTCCACCAAGTGGCTTATCTGGTGCAACGTATCCTTTATAATGCTACGCAGTGTCTTTTGAGAGAGCTTATAGGTAGAGGGATAAATGGGAACGATGATGCCGTTGGAAAGCAGTTCTTTGTCTGTGATCTCGTAGTCAGACACTTCGATTTGAGGTCTGCCATATTTCAGTTGGACGCGACCTGTAAAAATATATTCGGAGCCTTGCTTGAAGTTGTGCTTGATATAGGGTTGGTTAAACCACACGGCATCAATTTCACCTGTGGCATCTTTTAATTTGATCTTGGTAACGGTTTTACCACCGACGCCCATCGTTTCGGCGCGACCAGTGGTTGCCTTAAACGTATGCACCTCATCTGGTGCCAGTTCGGAAATCGTCTTGACATCACTGCGGTCGTCGTAGTCACGGGGAATATATTCAATCAAATCAAGCACGGTGAAGATGCCCAGCTTCGCCAATTGCTCTACGCGCTTTTCCCCTATGTTTTTGATTTGTCTTACAGAATCGGTTAGAAGCAAACGCTCTCCTCCTTGTAGATTTGACTTGACACGATTACGAAAATAAAAGGAGTGTGTATTGTTATACACATCTCCTTTTTGTCATCCTATTCAATCGAAATAATGTAGTAATACAGCGGTTGGTTTCCAAAGTGAAGCTCTACATCATACGAACTATAATTTTCTGTAATAAACTCAACGAGGCTGTTCGCCTGCGCTTCGGTTACATCCTGGCCATAATAAATGCTGATAAAAGAAGCGTCTGCATTTTCCGCAATCAACTTCTCAACGAGTTCGATACAGCCGGTGTCTAAGTCTTCACACACGATCTCGATTTTGTTTTCAATCATACACAAAATGTTGCCCTGTTTAATTTCTTTTTCATCAAGCATCGTGTCTCTTACGGCGTAGGTGATTTGCCCTGTACAAACATTTTTAATGCTTTCGTTTGCTGTCTGCAAGACATTCTCGATCGAGTCTGGTATGTAATGAATCAAAACCGAAATGCCTTGGGTAATCATCTTCGACGGAATGATGTGTACCTGTTTGTCTTTTGTGAGTTTTGCCGCTTGCTCTGCCGCCAAAATAATATTTTTGTTGTTTGGCAACACCAAAATGTCTTTTGCGTTTACCTTTTGAATCGCTTCTAGCACATCTTCTGTGCTTGGGTTCATCGTTTGCCCGCCTTCAATGACGCAATCGACGCCGAGGCTTTCGAGCAACTCTTTCATCCCGCTTCCCATAGACACGGCCACAAAGCCGACGTCCTTCATCTCTTCTTGAACAGGCGCAACGGGTTTTGGTGTTGCGGCAAAACTAATTTTATTGGTGTGTTGCACACGCATGTTCTCAATCTTGATGTTTTCAAGCGAGCCGATTTTTAAGGCGCGTTCGAGCACCTTGCCAGGGTTGTTTGTATGCACATGAATCTTGATTAAGTTGTCGTCACTCACCATGACAATCGAGTCACCGATGGATTGCAGATAGTCTTTGAAAGAATCTTCTGCGCTCTGTTCGTGTTTGACAAGGTTCACAAAAAATTCTGTGCAGTAGCCAAACTTGATGTCTTCTGTGCGCGTCAACGAAAATGGCGTCATATCTGCATACGCTTTTTTCGCTGTGTTCAGTGTGATTTCACCGTCAGTGCCTACAGCTTTTAACCCACCTTCTACAATGTACATCAGCCCTTGCCCGCCCGCATCGACGACGCCAGCTTGTTTGAGCTGTGGCAACATGTTGGTGGTATTGGCAAGCACGCCATTGGCGTGTTTGATCACTTCTTCTAAAAATACAACGATATCGTCTGTCTCGTAGGATGCTTGAAAAGCCTTCTCGGAAAGCGCTTTCGCAACGGTTAAGATGGTGCCTTCTTTTGGTTTCATCACGGCTTTGTAGGCCGTTTCTGCGGCGGCCGCAAAGGCATTGGCAAGATCATCTACATTGGCAACCGATTTTCCTTTTAGTGCCTTGGCAAACCCTCTAAACAGCTGTGACAAAATAACACCAGAGTTTCCCCTCGCACCGCGAAGAGAGCCGCTTGATGCCGCTTTCGCTACTTCATAAATATCGGGGGTATTGGTTTTTGATGCTTCTAGTGCCGCCGCCATTGTGGTAAGCGACATATTGGTGCCGGTATCTCCATCGGGTACAGGAAAAACATTTAAGGAGTCAACATACTCTTTGTTTGCGTCCAGTAGGTTCGCACCGGCGATTATACATTTTTTCAGAACATAACCATCAATCGTTAAAAAACTCAAAACTCTAATCCCCCTTAGTTGTCTACCCGAACGCCTTCTACAAAGATATTGACCGCGTTAATGTCAAGACCTGTAAAATCTTCTACTTTATATTTAACTGTACCAATCAGTGTATCGGCGATGGCTGAAATATTTGTGCCATACTCAACGATGATGTGAAGGTCGATATCGATAGACGCGTTGTCTATGTGCAATTTTACACCTTTTGTGATGTTTTCTCCTTTGAGCAACTGCACGATACCGTCTGTCATATTTTTAGACGCCATGCCGACAATGCCGTAACAATCCATAGATGCAAGACCCGCGATGCGTGCGATAACCTCGTTATCGATCACGATTGTGCCGTATTCGTTTTTTATAGTAGATGCCAAAAAAATCCCTCCTTTGTTTTCGTGATGGCAGTCTTTGTTAAAATACATTATACACCATGCATGGGCATTTTATCAATCTCAACTTTCCCATTCCGTTCGCGTGGGGTATTATACCCCTGTCATTATACCATGCGCCGCACACAAAAAACAGCGGCACATGAAAAACCTTCATGCGCCGCTGTCTTACTTCGGTTGTTTATGATGACACTATTTGAGGTTGCTTGAAGAACCCGCCATTTGTCTCTCTTGTGCTTCGATCATTTTTTTAACCATATATCCACCTACATAGCCGTTTTGTGCCGAAGTAAGATCTCCGTTGTAACCTTGTTTCAAAGGCACGCCGATTTCATTTGCTACTTCATACTTAAATTGGTTTAATGCCTCTCTCGCTTCTGGAACTGCCTTTCTCGTTGTGCTGTTTCCGCTGTTATTCTCCATTTATGTTTCCTCCTAAAAATTTTTAATATTTTTTTTAAATGCTCTACTAATGCTGTATTAGTATTACAATAAATATTTTGTCTTAAAATCAAATTTTTAGTCATGCAAATAAATGGAAATTTATTTTTACAGCTTTGAGACGATCTCCATCTGGTCTTTTCTTTTATAGATGCTATTGGGTGGTATGTAGCCGCGAACCATGGATAATGCATAGACATTGCTGTTTCGCCCGATCACCGTGCCGGGATTTAAAACAGAGTTACAACCGATCTCCACATTGTCGCCTACCATGGCACCGAATTTTTTCAAGCCTGTTTCGATTAAACCATCGGGCATCTTCACAGCAACCAACGTTTTATCCGATTTTACATTTGAGGTGATCGAGCCTGCGCCCATATGCGCTTTATAGCCCAAAATGGAATCACCTACGTAATTGTAATGCGGCACTTGCACGTTATCAAATAAAATGACATTTTTTAATTCTGTAGAGTTGCCGACCACGGTTGACTTGCCCACCAGTACGCTTCCTCTTATGTATGCACAGTGCCGAATTTCTGCCCCCTCACAAATAATGGTAGGGCCTGCGATAAAGGCGGTGCTGGCCACCGACGCGTCCTTGTGAATCCAAACGTTTTCGCCAACCTTGTTGTATTCTTCCGTGTCAAGGCTTTGCCCCAACGTCATAATAAACCCACTGATTTCTTTTAGCGCTTCCCAAGGGTATTGCACCCCTTCTAATATCGGTTTTGCCATTGTCTTGCTAAGATCAAATAGTTCGGAGACTTGCAATTGTTTTGTGTCCATTGTTTATTCATCCCTTCTTTTTTATAGAATAATAGATTTAAAGATAACGGCCTGGCTTTAAAAGTTCTGACAGAAATTTAAGGGTCATGGGGCGCGCCCCTTGGGGGGTGTGGGGCAGCGCCCCACGGTCTTACTCTTTTCCCTTTTCCTAAACTCTAACCTGCCCATTT
>JAVBJY010000130.1:0-11871 GCA_031546735.1 Eubacteriales bacterium | reverse complement strand
ACTAGCTGGATGACCTGGGCATCGATCCCAGTACCTCTCGAATGCTGAGCGAACGCCCTACCATTTGAGCTAGTCGCCCCAGTCCCCCTCTTCTTCCCCCATAATCTAGTGTTTGAGAAATTCCAGCAAAGAGCAAGCTTTCTCTGGAAATCGAGAACCTTGTTCGAGTGATGTCGCGGGAAAAAAAAATTTCACACGGCCTTTTTCCACTCCTTAGCTGGTGATGGGAACATTCATTATGGACTATTACTAGGTTTTTAACGAATTAGGCACAAACAAAAAGCAACCGCCGATCTCTTCACAGAGAAAGGGGGTTGTTTTTTATCTGTTTATGGTGCGTCCACCAACGTCCACGTGATGGTGCCCGTATATGGTTTGCTTTTTACAACGGTTGCGTTTGATTTTAGTGCAAAGCCAGTATTCGCAGGGAAAGAGATAGTGGTCGTGGGCAGTGCAGCTGTCGTCCCGTTATATATTTCGGTTTGATCTTGCCCCAGTACATGCTCACCGCCATGACCATCGATAAAAAGTAAGGCATCACGCATACTAGAAAATGAATCGGTCGTCGTAAGGGGCGCGCTTAAAGAAGCAAGCACTTTCCAACTTCGCCCCGCACCTCTCGTATCCTGCACAGTCATGCTGACAGGCGATGTCGGCATAAACTTTGATACGCCCGGCATGATCACATTTGTACCAAATGAGATCGAAGCAGGCAATGCACCAAACGACAAGGTAGCCGCCGGGAAGACAGCGGGTGCTGGTCTTTGAATCAAATTTAAAGACGGAAGAACGCCCGTTTGGTTACGCACAGTAGAATTGTGCCCCCAACTCCAGATGCGCCCGTTTGAATCCAGCGCCATTGCATAATTACTAGACCAATCCAACGCTTGGTTATGGGCATCTACACTTATAAATGTTGTTTTTGTATTGGGCACAGTCGTATCCACCGTCGGATAAAAATACAAGGGTATTTTTGTGAAAAATGATGTGGTTGCGGTAGAGCCAAGCCCTGTTTCGTAACTGCCGGCATAACCACATGCCCAAAGAAACCCATTGACATCAACAGCCACTAAAAATTCTGTGCCAAATGAAACCGATTTGAATTTTGGAAGCGGCACGGTAGCACCATTGTCGTTGCCTTGTGTCAGTTTTGTCATCGTCTTGTTGTTTGGATCCGAACTTGAAATGATCCCACGACCTAACTCGCCCCATGCATTATATCCCCACGCCCATAAATCCCCACCCGTATCTAAAATGACAGTTTGATGCTTGCCGCCAGACACTTGTGCAATGATGGGCAAATCGGTTGCATCAGCAGATACAAGTGGCGTAAGATCACTGGGCGCGGTCGTACTGGAAGTGAGAGAAATACAGTTGGCTGTGTTATCGCCCCAGCCAAATGCTTTGCCCGTTCTTGTAAGGGCATAGTTTACATTGCCGCCAGATGCAATGGATATGACATTGGTCAAACCGGATAACTGTTTGGGCGCATAGATTGTTTCGCCAGTGGAAGAACCATTCAGGTTATTGGCACCACTGCCCCACGTCCAAACGTTTCCGTTCTTATCGAGTGCCATCATCGCACGATTGCCAGCTTCTACTTTTACAAACTTCGGCAATGGCACGTCGGCATCCCCTTTTGTTATTTTATACGGTCTCGTCTGGTCACTGGCGGGGATACCCATGCCCAATTGCCCATTGATAGATTGACCCCAACTCCAAAGGTTTCCGCTCTCATCCACGGCGTAGCTTGCAAATACACCCGCATCAACATCAATAAATTTAGGCAATGCCGAGCCGTCGCTTGTCGTATACAATCGCTGTGGCGTTGTATTGGCACTCGTGTTGCCAGCGCCAATACAACCATTCTCTCCCCCACCCCAACACCATATATAGCCAAGCGTATCAAGCGCAATCGATTGCGTGTAGCCTGTTTTGGCTTCAACAAAAATGGGCGTATCACTTGTGGTTGTCGCATGTGTCCATTGCGCATACAAATCTGTATTTTTTGAAACGCGTGTATTTGCAAAGTCCCACACGCCACTCGTAAAGTCAGACGTGGCATACCATCCGCCAAAAATATGGCTCGGTTTATGAGGGTTCGCTTGATGTTCCAGTGGTGATGTCAACGGATACCCTTCGTTTACCAAAATGGTACCGAGATACGGTTCGGCAGTGCCGCCGTTGTAATGATACGTAACCGTATATTGGTTTTGCTTCGCTTGGCTAATGAGATAATTTTGAAAACATAAAACTTCCCAAAGCGAAGGTTTGCTCACGTTTGTTGTAAAGGGTGATGAGGCAACGGAGGGCGGCACATATTGGGTAGATGCTAGCGTATAGGCACCCCCTTGTGCCGGTGAATTTAAAAGCTGGACGGCGGTACTGGCTGGCGTTAATGATACGCCGGGCAGTGCCGTGTCTCCGGGTGCTGGCACACCAGGCAACGTAACCGTTATCGTATTGGTGCCTTGCGCGTCAAGATAGGCATAGTCAATGGTCGGTGACAAGGTTCCAAAGGCGATGACATTTGCAGCGGCCATATCAAACGTGGTTGTCGTTGGCGCATCGGTTCCACCTAACGGGGCAATATCCGGATTATTGACGGGCGATCCGGCAAGATTCATCGTGGTAAATGCCGAACCACTCATCGTGCCCGTAATCGAAACCAAGGCGCTATCGTTACCGCCGCGCCAACTGTAGTGCGGTTGGGCGTAAGCGGTTGTAGCGGTAGACGTAAAGATGTTGGGCGTTTCGACCGCTGTATCCCAATAGTTGATTTGTTGAACGTTGTTGATATTAAACGTAGACGCTGCGTCCACAAGGTTTTTATTTTTTCCATAAAAAATGACATCTTTGGGTGCGTTAAAATTGACTTTGCCAGCCGTGCCATTAATCGAAAATACAGGCTTGGTTGATGCGTCCTGTGCGATAATATGGCACTCGGCATTATTGCCTACTGTAAATGGTGCATTCGGCACATAAACCAGTTGATTTCTTGTCGTCATGACCGAAGTGGTGATCGCGTGAAATTTAGCGTTGTTCCCAATAATCAACCCACTACTGCCACTATTGCTTGGTTGAATCAAACAATATGACATGCTAGATGTGTTTCCGGTCAGATAAAATGTGGAACTGTCACCGATGGTTATGCCACCATGCACGGATCCCACCAACACGTTCATATATGCGCCAGAGCCATATGCCTCAAAGTTAGAACCTTCACCTGTTGAAATGTTTCCGTAAATGTTAATAAAATAGCCTAGATTGGCACCTGAAGCTGTCACTTGGACGTTAGACCCACGCCCTGTCGCCAGTGAACCATTCGGAACATCAATAAAAGAAGTGCCACTATTCTTACCAGAACAACTCATAATGAGGCTTGCGTTTTCTCCTGTTTGCAAACCGCCACTGCCAGTAATCTTGATGCCGTTTGAATTTGTTGTACCCGCCTGTGGCGAATTGATCAGCACCTTTGCATTGTTGCCAACGGTACACTTTCCTGTCGTTGCCGCCGTATAAATGGCGTAGTTTGTGCTTGTGTTTTGTGGTGTAATCGTCAGCTTTGCGTTGTCATTTACCGTGAGATTGCCGCCTGTTTGCACAAAATACTGGCTTGTCGGTGCCGAGGATAGCACGTTAAACTGGGTTGTATCTGAGGTAGCGCTACCAGTGCTAGAGCCGATGGTGATATCTCCGGCAACATTAACCAAACTTGCACCGGGCGAACCTGTGCCGGACGCGTTTAGCTCGATATCCGAATTTTGCCCCGTGCTCATCGTGCCACTCGCATAGACCAGCCCGGCGGCCATTGTATTCGCAGTAGACTTGACGCGGAAGTATCCACCTGCCCCGATGGTAATATTGCCATTGTCCACATACACAAGGGGCATAAACGTATTCGCGCCACCCACATTGATATCAATTGTAGAGCCAATGCCTGTGACAAGATTGCCATGCGTGTACAAAAAGCCTTTGTTTGTGTCATTATGGTCTGCCATGTTGGTCGCAATGGATACGGTGGAATAATCTCCAATGAGTATATCCCCTGTTGCGCAGATATTGTTTTGTACCATATAGGTGCTTAAAGCGGGAACTGTCGTAATGGTTGAATGATTGCCGACAGAAAGTATGCCGCCCACGTTCATGGCTTTGGCGGTGCTATTGTTTTTTGGGCACACAATCACGTCTGCATAGTTCCCTACGGTAAAGTTTCCACCTGTTGCCAGAACGTCATTAGAAGTAGCGGTACTGAGTTCTACCTTATATACTGTCCGCGCGTCTGGCGTGCCGTCTTGCAAAATAATATTGCTAAATGTGTTGCCGTTTGTAACCCTTGGCCCTACAAAACTAAATTTTGCGCCGCTATCGATTTGCATGGGCATGACATTAGACGAAGGCGGTACGACAAAACCAGTATTCGTAACAGAAGGATTAATCGTGATGGTTACGGTTGCGTTCGGCTTTACTTCAATTGACCCTACTGTGCTGTTGTTTAATTTCGTAATCAGATAGTTTATATGATAATTGTTGCCGCTTGTCTTTGTGATGGTAACGGTTCCGTCATAAATGACAGAGGCCGCCTCTGTACACTCCTGGCCGTTGATGGTTATATTGTTACAGTCTTTATAATAGGCGATGCCATAGGGTATACAGGTTATTTGTGCGCCCGTATAGTTTACATTGATATATTTTAACATGGGTGTTAAAGAAGAACTGGGGCAATAAAATGGCCCCGAAACGTTGGTTCCGATTATCGTTAAGTTTTGAATGGTGACCGTATTAAACGTCGCGGTTGTCGTAAAGGTAGCGCAATAACTGCTTGAATCGTAGTTGTGACCCTGTCCATCAATGGTTAAGTTACTCGGTTTCGTATTGGCTATCGTTACATTGGCGCCACATGTAATGTCAGCAGTCAATTGAATGGTCGTGATTGTATTATTGGTTAAGGCGGCAGACATTTCTGCCCAAGTCGAAACTTGTATGACAGCGCCGATCCTCGGCATTTTGGTGGGCATGGTGGTGTTTTCGATAGGCGGTTCTTGCACTTCTAGCGCAGCAGATGTGGTGGTGCTTTCGGGAGGTGGTACTTGTACGTCTACTTCTATTGCAGTAGAGGTGGTTGTCGTTTCCGAATATGGTTCTAGCGGTTCTTGTGGTTCTATTGCAGTCGGCGCTGTTGTTGTGGTTTCCGAAGATGGTGGTTGCGTTTCGGTAGCAGTTGGTGCTGTTGTTGTACTTTCGGGAGATGGGTCTTGCGTTTCGGTAGCAGTTGGCGTTGGGGCTACGTTTTCGGAAGATGTGTCTTGCGTTTCTGTAGTCGTGGGCGCTATGACTGCACTTTCGGAAGGCGCATCTTGCGTTTCGATAACAGATGTGTCTTGGGGCGTTTCCGAAACTTCGTCATTTGTAGCAGTGGTTTCATGATTTTCTTCAAGTGTTGTTGGTTCGTCGGCAGGCGCATCTGATATTTCCGTGGGGGCTGAATCCTGTACGGTAGGTTCATCTTCGGCTATCACGATCACGGCAACGCTACCCAATAAACAGATCAAACTTATCAGTATAAGCAGTACGCCAAAAACTCCATGTTTGGTATTCATAACATTAACCAGATCCTTTTTATAGTATGCCAACTTCACTTTTTTGCACAGCGGAAGTATTATGTCGAATATATAAAAGTATCCCTCGTTCTATCATAAATATACAGGATGAGAGTCGTCTTTATGATACGTTGATTCCGTACGAACGCGATAAAGTCAAAAGGCTGGTCTTTTAAATATTTTTGTGGTAATATCGAAAGATCGCAATGTGAGTCGTAATAGAATCTGATTGTATAGAAGGGATGGATTGATTTGAACAGAGAGAGTGAAGCGTTGGCAGATAAGATAGAGCGGTGCATGGCAAGGTATAAGATGGCGACGTACATTGCCTTTTTCATCAGTGTGCTTTGTCTTGCGATAGGTGTGCCACTGCTCATATACACGGTTTTACACCTTGATATGGTTTATGACGTCAATGGTCACTTCAAAGCGGAAGGGCAAAGCATGCTTTATACCGGTGCCGCACTTACACTGGCTCCGGCGGCTTTTTTGTTAAGATCTGGGGTTATCTTCCGCTTTTTGAAAGTGAAAAGACTCGCGGCCTTGCCCAATTTAATTAGAGACAATCGGCATGAAATTGTTTGGCTCTATAAGCAAAGGTACACCGAATACACAGAGATTGTATTTTGTGATAATCGTGGGAAGAAATATTTCTTGCGCATTATGTACAATAAAAAAGAATTGGAAAACGAAATATTTGAGGAATGTAGCGACCTACTTCCGGCTTGTATGGTTAAAATTGATGAAAAAACTGAACTGACTGAATACTATAAAGCGAAACCACAAATGTTTTATCACTATGCAACCTATTTATACTACCCGGAAATTCCACAGCCTACCCTTTCCCTCGAACAGGCAAGAAGCGCTGTCCAAAACAAAGGCGCTTATGGGGACGTTGTGGTCGATTCACCTTATGTTTTGAATGAAAAGCAGTTTCGGCTTGTGATGGGTTGTACGGCGATGTATCGTTTCAACGAGTCATTGCTAGAAATTTATTGTACAACACGTGATATTGAGTATTATAGAGATGCGTCGCCAATATTTTTTGCCGAAGCCTTCTACAGCATTGACAAAATGGCCAACCACTACACAAAACAGATTCGACAGCGGCTGATAGAAGAAGATAAACGGATGCTCGTAGAAGATTGGGGCATTAAAAATCACGCCGATTGGGAACGTATGCTACAGTGGTTGCAATCCGAGGGACAGCGAGCAAGTTTTAATCCGCGTTCGGTCGCGCATATTCCAGAACTTTCTCATGTGACAACCAGTGCAGGATTTGATATCGCGAGATATGCCAATCTTGTTTGCGCAGGGTTTACAGTTGGGTATATCAAAGATATGCGCGCGGCAAATCCATACATAGAGAAAGCCTATCACCTCTTCTGCAAATATTTCGATCACTATGATGACTTCGTGGACAGCTACTTGGCGGGTATCTATAGCTGGGACGCATCACAGCTTAAAAGCAGACGAGAAAGTTGTGCAGATATATATAGAATTGCATATAGCCCTTGGAATCAGCTTAGGTGGAAGTGAGTTTATATTTTGAGATGAGGTGTACATGTGGCTTTATCAATGGGTGGAACGCTTATTGTAGCGGGCATTTATTTAATATACAACTATATTTATCTTATGAAACATGGCATCCGGGTTAAAGGTACGTTGATGTGGATAAAAAATGGACCATTTCCAATGTCTTTGCCTCGTCTCCATGCGCATTTCGATACGGATAAGGGCAAGGTCACGGCGCCCATCTGGTTTGCACCTAGCAGTCCAAGGTGTGGGAGAAAGGAAGGCGAGACGATTTCTGTCGTCTATAATCCCAATAAAAATACAGAGTTTCTTGTCAAAGGATTAGAAAGTCGTTTGACTATGGGTATTCTACTTTCTTTCACTGGATTTATGGACCTTGGTGTATATATTTACCACAATGTCTTGCCCTACATCGGTGGTTTGAAATAATATTAAACAGCTTCTAAGCCAGACAACAAGAGCCTAGAAAACCATGGGATTTAAACCACGGCTTTCTAGGCTCTTGTTGTTTGGCTGGAAAACTGCCTCTTTAATCTCTTATGTCTACCAGCGTCTTTTCATAAAACTCTTGCTTTACGTCCTCTAAATTTGTAAACAATATCGTTTTAATGCCAAACTTCTGCGCCGCTGTCAAGTTCTCTTGCAAATCGTCAATGAATATCGTCTCATGCGGGGCAATGTCGTAGCGTTCGATTAGCTCGACATAGATCGCGGGCTCTGGCTTAATGGATTTGATTTCGTATGAAACAACTTTGCCATCAATCAGCCCAAAGAAATCATATTTGGGATAGATAAACTGAAAGCCGACTTCTGAAAAGTTTGAAAGCACATAAATGTTGTAGCCCGCTTGCTTGAGCTGTTTCAAAAATTGTGCGGTGTCTTCCTTTAAGGTCAAAATTTCCATCCAGCTTTTGTCAAACACTTGGCGTATTTGTGACTCAATCTGGGGTGCCTCACGAATCATAAGTGCCATCCCTTGGTCAAGCGACAGCGTACCCCGATCAAATTCTTTCCAGCATTTATTGTTAAAGATCGTGTCAAGCACAAGGCGTTCGGTTTGGTCGTCAAAACCAAATGACCGCACATAGGCTTCGGGCTGATAATTGATCAACACTTGCCCTAGGTCGAACACAACGTTATGAATCATACACATCACCTCTGTTGTTTTTTATGTTAGAATTTATTCATTCGTAGGTCGGGATGTACACATAGGAACCTTCTTCGCCAAATTCACCGCCGATAACGTAAGAGGCGACGCCTTTGATTTTAAAGGTGAAGGCAAGGTCTTTCACATCTTTAATGGAAAACCCTTTTGCGTAAAACTGCACTTCGGCGGGGCTTAAGGCCAGTTTGGCTTTCAAATAATTTTCAAGCTCTGCCATACTCGACACAATCATGTGATTGTAGACATAATAATTGTATTTTATGCCTGCACAAGTCGGCGTCTGCGCCCGATCCCACACATGGTCTTTTGCGATTTCATTATCGGTGACGTTAAAATATTTATACACGATTTGACCCTTCCGGTCGGGCACAGGGTCATCCCATGTGGTGTCGATATGATAAAATTCGGAATCAAGCTGTACGATGTTCCATGCATGCGCAATGCCTTTCGACGTACCGGTCACAATCTGGCTTTTGACGTTTGCAAACGTTGCCATAAGCTGAAACGTGGCAGAATAAGACTCACATACCCCGACGCCATCATAGAGCAGGCCGCCGATTGTAAAAGAACTATCGGGCACCGTTCCCTTTTTAAAATTTTCTTCGTCATAGCAACTGCTCAACACAATGTAGTTATGCAGTTTGAGCACCTTCTCGTAGTCAGAATGAGCCGAACTGGTTAAGGCTTTTGTCAGCGCCTTTGCGTAGTTAAATAAGCGCAACTCGCTCTTGGATAACCGACCAATAAGTGCTGGGTTTTCTGCCGCGCGCAACAGCTTAAAATTTTGGGGGTATGTAAATGTATATTGAATGGTAGCTACGCTACTGGTTACAGACCCTTCTGCTGAAATTTGTATGTTAGGGAAAGACAGATGATTGAGGCTATAGGCATCTTTATCAAAGTTTTTGATCGAGAGCGTGACGTTTGGTTCTAGGTTATTGATGGAAGTGGTGATGGCACTGCGCCACTGGGCAACCCCCGCCACACTAGTCGCTTGGGCAAAAATGGGCATCGCCATCATGAAGCCAAACGCAATCATCAACACCAGCCAGATTATTTTTTTAAACATCGTATACCCGCCTGTTCTTTTGAACTGAATCGCTGCGTGGGTTTGCCCTTCGGTGTACCGAGCCCCTAGAAAACAGCATATGAACCATTCTATCATAAAATATCCTAAAATCATATATAAATTTTAGAGGAAACACATCGCCACAACGTTTCTGTTAGACGTCGTCGTTGCCTTGCGTTACAACCTGTTTAATGTTACATGCCATGACGAAACGCATTGAAGTTTGTTACAACATCAGATATAATGACTGCATACAAAACATTTTGCTCACCACCTTTTCAGTAGATGACGTTGGCTAGATATAGCAGAAAAATGGGGGCATTTACCCCTCGATTCGACGCTTCTTCTCATCCTTGTCTTTTTATCGGTAAGCAAAATAGAAATGCAAAATTTCGACTTGGTTTTTATGGCGTTGTTTATGCCAGTGATGGATGGTCACGTGAAACAGCCGGGTAGAAGCCACGTCCGTTAGGAGGAGAGAAAGTATGAACAATAAACTAGAGTTTTTTTTCGACTATGCGTGCCCCTATTGTTTAAAAGGGTATGAGCATCTGGTCGAATTGGCACCGCTATACCCGCACATCGAGATCGTATGGCGGCCATGTGAGGCACATCCGCGGCCAGACCGCCATGGCCCTCACAGTGATTTGTGCATCCAAGGTCTGTTTTACGCGCTCGAACATGGCGTAGATGTGTGGCAATATCATGAGCGGATGTATCGGGCGGCGTTAACGGAACGGCTTTCGATAGAAGAGATTGACACATTGGCAGATTGCGTCAAGGGATTAATGGACGCAGATGATTTTCGCGCCGCCCTCCAAAATGGCGACTATCAACAGGCACAACAAGACGCCAACCAGTACGCGTTTGCGACATCTGGCGTGTGGGTGGTGCCCGCTTGCCGCATGAATGGCAAGCAATTAGACGCACGCGAAAACATTGGCATTACAAAAAAGCAATTGACAGATTTTATGGACACAGCCGAATAGTAAACAGGTTCTAAAGGAGAAGAGAAGATGAAAGTAATCGCATTTAACGGAAGCCCCAAGGCGGGAGGAAACACAGTTTTAAGTTTGAACATGGTCGCAGAGTCGTTACGAAAAGAAGGCATCGAAGTCGAAATCGTCCATGTGGGCAACCAGAGCGTAAGAGGTTGTATGGCGTGTGGTTCATGCTATAAAAATCAAGATGAGCAGTGTGCCATCAAAAATGATTTGGTGAACGAATGTGTACAAAAGATAAAAGAGGCAGATGGCATTTTGATCGGATCGCCTGTTTATTTCTCTGGTGTAAACGGAACGATGAAATCGTTTTTAGATCGCTTGTTTTATGTGTGTAGCGCGAACGGCGGCATGTTGCGGCACAAGGTGGGTGCCAGCGTCGTGTCTGTCAGACGGTCTGGCGGTGTGTCCACGTTTGACGAACTCAACCACTATTTGCTGTTTGCAGAAATGGTCATGCCGACGTCAAACTATTGGAACGTCATACATGGCGCTGCGCCGGGCGAAGCGGCAGAAGATAAAGAAGGCGTAAACATATTAACGGTTTTGGGCGAGAACATGGCGTGGCTCATGAAACTGATAGAGGCTGGCAAAGGGGTCGTGGCCGAACCGACGAAGAAAGATAAAGTGATGATGAACTTTATTCGCTAGACAACACAAACGTGCGGACGCGCAACAATGATGCAGATAGCCCACATCTTTTTATAGATGTGGGCTATTCGCATGCCTAAAAAAGTATAACTGTAGATTTTTGCCATTAGTTTTGTTATAATAAACCATATCGCGCGGGTACATGGGGGCTACCTCACACGGCGAAAACAAACAGGGGGTGACATAGGATGACAAAACGGCTTAGGCCCATACTTATATTAAACGGACTTATTTTTCTCACGGATGTCGTTGTCTTTTCAAGCGTGCTTCTAAACATACAGATGGACGGAAAAAGTGCTCTTCAGACCTCCTTTGGCGTTATGATCATTAGCATGAGTGTCGTTGTGTTTTGCTACGGAAACTATAAACTTTTATTTTCGGAAGAAAAGACACCAGCGTTTGTCACACCAGACAAAGAAATAAAGACGCTTGAAGACTGCGAGGTGGCTGTCAAACACTATATTGCAAACAACGTCAAAACATTTTCGGCGCAATTGCAGACGATCGTTACGCAAGTCGGTCGTATGAAAAAAAAGAGAGGGTCTGTCAAGCAAGCGTTGGCAGAACATTTTTCAGAGACCGAGATGAGTTATCAAAAATTTCTTGGTGCCGTTTCTGGCATTGAGCAAATTATGATCATAAACATCAGAAGTCTGATTCGTAGACTGGACACATTCGACGAGGAGGAGTATGAAAAGTTATACAACAACCAGACGTACAGCGCCCAACAACCAGACAAGTTAACAGCTTCAAAATTAAGCTTATTTAACGAGTATGTCGCCTACGTCGCAAAGGCGGTTGAGAACAACGAAGAAATGTTGTTGCGCATTGACAAACTCGTGCTTGAAA
>JAVBJY010000095.1:0-3424 GCA_031546735.1 Eubacteriales bacterium | reverse complement strand
AACCCTGTGAACGTGCCTTGCACATGCACAGCCCCCGCTTCTACTGCCATAATCGAGTTGGCAACCGCCATGCCACAATCATTGTGACAATGGATGCCCACATCGACCGAAAATGTTTCCGCCACAAGCTTTGTGATTTCAAAGACTTCTAGCGGAAAGCAACCGCCGTTTGTATCGCATAGTGTAATACAATCCGCCCCGGCGTCAACTGCCGCTTTCAGCGTGCGCATGGCATAGGGCGCATTCGCCTTGTATCCGTCAAAAAAATGCTCAGCGTCGAAAATCACTTCTTTGCCGCTTTCTTTTAAGTAGGCAATTGTATCCTGTATCATATGAAGGTTTTCATCTAGCGTCGTGCGCAAAATGTCTGTGACATGAAAATCCCACGACTTGCCAAAGATCGCTACGGCCTCTGTGCCCGCCGACAAAAGTGACTGCAAGTTCTTGTCTTCTTTTGCCTCGATGCCCATTCGTCTCGTACTGCCGAAGGCGGTCAATTTTGCACTGGCCAACGTCACTTTTCTAATTTTTTCGAAAAACTCCAAATCCTTTGGATTGGAGCCGGGGTTACCGGCTTCGATGTACTTGACACCTAGCGCGTCTAACGTTTTGACAATTTTGATTTTGTCTTCAACCGAAAACGAAATGCCCTCTGCCTGTGCGCCATCACGAAGTGTAGAATCAAAGATTGCAATATTTTTGTCCATACGAATCCCTCTATTTTTTCAACCAGCTCATCATTTTACGTAATTCTTTTCCGACTACTTCGATTTGATGCTCTGATTCCATTCTTCTGGTTGCGTTAAAGTTTGTGCGGTTTACGTTATTTTCAAGAATCCAATTTTTAGCAAATGTGCCGTCTTGGATTTCTCTTAACACTTTTTTCATTTCTTGTTTTGTTTCATCTGTGATGATTCGTTTGCCTACTTGATAGTCGCCGTATTCTGCTGTATCACTGATCGAGTAACGCATGTAGCTAAGGCCGCCTTGGTTTACAAGGTCTACGATTAGTTTCATTTCATGCATACATTCGAAGTACGCGCTCTCTGGTTGGTAACCGGCTTCAACCAAAACCTCAAAGCCAACTTTCATCAGTTCGGATACACCGCCGCAAAGAACGGCTTGTTCGCCAAACAAATCGGTTTCTGTTTCTTCTTTAAATGTTGTTTCAAGTATACCCGCTCTTGCACCACCGATTCCAGCTGCGTAAGCAAGTGCTACGTCTTTTGTGTCACCCGATGCATCTTGGTATACTGCAACCAAACAAGGAACGCCCTTGCCTTCTTGGTATTGGCTTCTTACGGTATGACCAGGGCCTTTTGGCGCAATCATGAATACGTTTACATCACTTGGTGGCACGATTTGTCCGAAGTGAATGTTAAAGCCATGGGCAAATGCCAAGTACTTTCCGCTTGTTAAGTTTGGTTGGATGCTTTCTGTATATAATTTTGCTTGTCTTTCGTCGTTAATCAAAATCATGATGACGTCTGCATTCTTTGCCGCGTCTGCCGCTGTCATAACTGTAAGACCTGCGTCTTCAGCCAGTTTCCATGATTTGCTTCCTTCATAAAGCCCTACAATAACGTCTACGCCAGATTCATGCAAGTTAAGCGCATGGGCATGGCCTTGGCTACCGTAGCCGATAATCGCTACTTTTTTGCCTTTCAATAATCCTAAGTTACAATCTTCTTGATAAAATAATTTTGCCATTTTTAAATCCTCCTAAGTAGTTTAAAGTATACTATAATTTAGTCTTCAATCGAGGTACAGCCCCGTTGAAGAGCGGTAATACCGGTTCTTACAATTTCTCTGATGCCATATGGCTCCATCAGTGCAATAAAGGCTTGCTGCTTGCCCTGGTCGCCTGTGATCTCGACGGTAATAGACGTGGCCGAGACGTCAATGATGTTGGCGCGAAAAATATCGACAATGCTGATGATCGCCGGTCGGGTATTGGTATCCGCCGTTACCTTGATCATCGCGAGCTCTCTGTAAACAGAATCCTGTGGCGCAAGCACCATTACTTTGACAACGTCAATCAGCTTGTTTAACTGCTTGACAATCTGCTCGATAACGGCATCATCGCCCCTCGCCACAATGGTGATTCTTGAAATGTCTGGGTTTTCTGTTACGCCCACGCTCAAGCTGTCTATGTTGTAGCCACGTCTTGAAAACAGCCCCGTGACATGGCTCAAAACGCCTGCGTGATTTTCTACTAAAATAGAAATGATATTTCGACTCATATGCATACTTACCCCCTTTCCACAAACGTGAAGCATGGTTCCAACACAATAAAAAAGCCCCGTCTAGCGTAAACGCTAGGGACGAGGCATAATTCCACGTGTTACCACCCTAATTCATCTCTAGCCTCACGGCAAGAAATCTCAAAAAACAGGTTCTATCAAACCTTCGCCGTTAACGGGGCAAACGATCCACTCTTATGTAAAAAACGTTCAGAGGGACTGCTCATGAGTGATAGGCCAGATCAAAATTTATCGTCTCACACCAACCGACGACTCTCTGAAAAATATAAAAACCGGACCGTTATCTCAATCAACGCATTTAAGGAAATCATTGTTAAACACACTGCAAAAGCGCCCTAACAATTTAGATGTATTTTACCAAACCGACGATATGTTGTCAACAAGTATTTTCTTGTTTTGTGATGGATTTTTATGCCAATTGGTGTGAGGACGGGTTTTGATTGTGCGCACGCTTATCCAAGTGAATGACCTTGCATATGCTAACCCGTGATTTTCTATAATGGGTTAGCTTTTTCTTCATTAAAATTCCTTGATTCAATCCCTTGATAATGCTATACTTGAAATAAGAAAAGTTATCTGCATAGGTTTGAAAAGTCTATTGGTTTTGAAAATTTATATTTCCTTGTTAAAGGATAAGGAGGAAGATAAGATGCTGAATAGAGATTTTAAGTGGATGAATGAATGTCATATAGAGGAATTTGAAGACAGCGTTAATTTGCTTGTTCCAGACAAGACGGATTTATTTTGTGCCTTAGATGGTAAATCGATGGTATGTAATGCTCCATTTTATTATACTGAGTTAAATGGAGACTGTGTGATTCGCGCTAAAGTATTAATGGAAAACAAAGGGTGTTATGATGGCGTAGGATTGCTTATTTATAGTGATGAAACACACTGGATTAAAGGCTGTTTAGAAGTGGTAGACAATGGTAAAATAGCCGCTATTAGCGTAGCGACTAACCAGGTGTCAGATGATGCTATAGGGCCATATATAGTTCAAGATAGCATCTGGCTACAAGTGAGCAGAAAAGGAGAAGAATGTGCAGTTCATTTTTCGATTGATGGAAAAGAATTTGAACTTATTAGAATTTGCCATATCCCTATGAAGATAGAAGTGAAAATAGGAATTGTGGGGCAAGCGCCATTAGGCGAAGGTGGAA
>JAVBJY010000030.1:0-8018 GCA_031546735.1 Eubacteriales bacterium | reverse complement strand
GGTTAAAAATCGAAATCAATCCGGGTCGTTATGATAAAGACCAATTAAAAAATATGATTTTGGTTGCAACACAGGATTACGACGAGTAGTTCTGAAAAGGAGTATGGCAAAATACAGTGCGTGTATTTTGCCATACTCCTTTTCATGTCTTCAATAATTATGTTGAAATAAACAGAATCATATGGTACTTTAAGTATATACAATAGGGGATAAGACTTCATATTTCATATAAACTGTTAGGAGGTAATGATTTGTTAATTACAGGCAATGGAATGGCAGATGCAAAAAGGAAACTGAACTGGGACGTAGATGATGATGGTCGGGGGTGTGTGCCGATCGATGTCTGTGATGTTGAGGCTAAAGAGATGTACAAGTTTGAATTTTATATATCAACTGGCATGGTCGACACCACAATGACAGCGGAGGCACTGGCCCAGCTTGGGTATACAGTGTCGCAGACAGATTTTATAACTATCACGGTCATACGAGTGGGCTACTATGACTTTCATGACATACAAGTGCGTGTTGGTTCTCAAAATGTACTGGGTGCCCATGTGTTATGTGCGCTTGATATCCATGTATCCTACGGAACAAACACTTTTGAAGTAAACATATCCGAACGGCTCAAAGTGATGGTTGAGAGAGGGTTAAACAAAACCATCCGCCCAGCATACAAGAGCCAGATTAAAGATAGTACTTTCAACGCCATTGGCGAATGGTTTACGTGGAGTGAGATTGATCACCGGTTTCCAAATTCATGGGTTCTATTGTGGGGCGGCGATGATACAGCGGATTTTGGCGGCGAGGTTTTGTGGCATTCGGAAACAGAGATACCCGAAACAATTCAAGACAACACTTTTTTATACTGCAACAAATCTGTCGCAACAGAGCCGCCCTTTTTTGTACAATTAGAAGACAGCATACGTTTGCGGTATTTTGCCCAGCCGGATGAAGCATTTACTGAGGCGATTAACAGACACGAAGGGTTATTGGTTACCCCCACGATCAATCGATTTTACTATGACGTCATAAGCAAGCAGGGCAAACTGTTTGTAAAAGACAAGCCGGCAACATTGTCACCGAATATGGGGGGCGGGCTTCTTACCCAAGCAGAGATTGATCAGTTGGTTGCGCAATTTGTGATGTAATGCAGAAACGGGGGATGGTGTATGACCAGACAAAATCGGATTAAAAGTTTTGGCATCATGTTATTGGCATCATGTATACTTTCGTCATGTAACACAACTTCCCAAGTAAAACATCTTCGGCTTGCAGAATCGTTGCCGAAGGGGCATTTGACAACGCAAGCAGATTATAAATTTGCCGAATTGGTTCAGCAAAAATCCAACGGCAGAATGGAAGTAGAGGTGTTTCCCAACGAAGAATTGGTAGACGACCAAGGGGCGTTAAAGATGGTGCAAGAGGGCACCCTTGAGTTTGCCAAGACAAATGTGGCCATCGTTGCCTCTTGTTCTACATACGCAAATGTATTCTCGTTTCCGTTTTTGTTTGATAGCAAAGATCACATGTTGGCGGTACTAAACAGCGATATCGGTCAAAGACTGAAAGATGAATTGTCTGCGTGCGGCATTACATACCTGACTGCATATGATAACGGCGTACGATCCATCTACTCTAAACAAAAAATAACAAAAATTTCTGATATGGAAGGGTTAAAGTTTAGGGTTCTGAAATCTGCATTTTTAGAGGATGCATTTTTTCAAATGGGTACCAATCCTGTGCCACTTGCCCTTAGTGAAGTGGACGCCGCGCTTACCTCCGGTGTCATAGATGGCGCCGAAAACAACCTAGCCACCTATTACGCCATGGGACACTACAAAAAAGCCAAGTATTTTTTTAATGACAAGCACATGATACAACCAGACCTTCTCTATGCAAGCAAGATATTCATGGATAGTTTGACCAAAGAGGACAGAGCGATCATCATGGAGGCGGCACAGGAAGCGGGCGATTTCCAACGTGCGGCGTGGCCGGATTATGAAGAAAAGATACACGAAGACTTATTGCAGGCAGGTTGTGTGTTTTCAGAGCCAGAGGATATACAAGAGTTTGAGCAGGTGGCAGATAAGTTGCTGAATAATTATTATCCCGAATACAAAGGGGTTGTACAAGAAATAAAAACGTTTGAGAAGAGCATATCATAAAGTTTGGGGTCAAGTCCTTTGAAAAGGGTTTGACCCCAAATTTTTTGTTTTATGTATAAAATTTACAACATTTACCCACTATAATTAATATTCTGTTAAGGTAGGTGATGATTTGAGTATTCAAACGAATTTGGATTTAAACATCCGACATATGCAAGACGTATTTACAGATTGCGGTGACGTCGTCGGACGGAAGTTCCCTGTGGGCGAGCATAAAAATATTTGGGTGTATATCACATATATTGATATGCTCATTAGCCGTGACACCATTGAAAATACAATCATGAACACGCTGATGATGAAGATTCGCCAAACACCGCCGACATTCGATAAACTAACCACCGACATTTTTGACTCACTAAAAGATGGTGGCATCGCAACGGCAGATTTGAAAGAATCCACCGATTTTGACGAAGTGGTGACCGCTATTTTGAGTGGCGATACGGCCATATTTGTAGATGGATTTCAAAAAGCCATTGTTGTATCGACGAAGGGCTTTCCAAACCGTGGCATTCAGCAAACAGACACAGAGGTCGTCATACAGGGTTCGAAAGAGGCATTTACAGAAGCATTTCGATTTAACACGGTGTTGGTCAGACGCCGAATCAGAGACACCCATCTAAAGGTGAAGCAACTGCAAGTCGGAAGGCGTAGCAAGACAGATATCGCCCTGATGTATTTGGACGATGTTGTACGCCCTCATATTTTGGAGGAGGCGCTCAGTCGAATCCATGACATCGACATTGATGCCATTTTAGACAGTGGCTATATCGAGCAGCTAATCGAAGATGACTGGATCTCTCCCTTTCCCCAGACGCAAGTGACAGAGCGACCTGATAAGGCCGCCGCCGCTATCCTGGAGGGGCGTATCGCCATTATCGTCGACAACACGCCTTTCGTCATTCTCATTCCGGCGACACTAAACGTTTTTTACCAAGCGTCAGAAGACTATTACCAGCGCTTTCACATTATGTCCTTTATACGGGTGATACGGTATATCGCAGGTCTCTTTGCGATTGCACTGCCGGGCATGTATATTGCGACCGCTGTGTACCATCCTTCTATGATTCCGATGCTGCTTGTGTTTAAGATGTCGGCGTCTAGGCAGACGGTACCAATACCGGCTGTTGTCGAAATCATCGTTATGGAGTTGGCCTTTGAACTACTGCGGGAAGCGGGTATTCGCTTGCCGGCACCCATCGGTAGCACAATCGGCATCGTTGGCGGCATCATTATCGGGCAAGCGGCGGTCGAGGCTGGGCTTGTTAGCCCCATCGTCGTCATTATCGTGGCGCTAACCGGTATTTGTAGTTTTGCCATTCCGCATATCTCCCTTGTGTCTGGCTATCGGTTGATGAAATATTTAATTATATTTATGGCGGCATTTTTAGGTTTATTCGGATTTTGGATCGCTGTGCTCTTAATCCTCATCCATCTTGTTTCGTTGAAAAGCTTTGGCATCCCATACTTGTTTCCGTTTGCATCGGGCGATATCAATGGCTATACAGATTTAAAAGACACCATCTTTCGATTGCCACTTTTCATGATGAAGAAACGACCTTTTTTCGCCAACCCAGACGAGAATGTTCGGTTGAATGATGAAAAAACAGGCAATTCACGTAGAAAGGAGTAAGCGCCCATATGCTCTCTCTGAACAGTAAAATTTCAACAAGGCAACTGCAAATTCTTTTGATCTTAGACGTGTTTGGTACAGGCGTTATGGTTTTGCCACGACGTGTATCCGAATTTGCGGGGCAAGACGGGTGGATTTTAATTATTTTGGCAACGGTCATCGCCGCCGTCTACATGTATGTCATTACCTCACTTGGGGAGATGTTTCCGAAGGATACATTTGTATCTTATACGTCAAAAATCGTATCGAAGCCGATAGGCGTCTTGATCAGTGTGTTTTTTGTCATTAAGATTCTCGTAAGCAGTGCACTAGAACTAAGAATTTTTACAGAGATCGTCAAACAGGTAATGCTATTTCATACACCGTCATGGGTCATCTCCTTTGGTATGCTTGCAATCGGCGGCTTTGCCGCCGCCAAGGGCTACGAAACCCGCGCCAGAATTGCAGAAATATTGGTATTTGTCATCTTCGTGCCTCTCGTCATCGTGTTTTGTATTGCGGCAACGGATGTTGATTTTTCAAATCTGAAACCGTTTTTCGTCGCCAACCCATCGAATGTGGTGGTCGGTGGTTTTTTTACAGCCTTTGCTTTTTCGGGTATCGAATTCTGTCTGCTCGCCTTTCCCTATTTGCAAAGACCCAATAGCGTCAAAAAAGCAACCACCCATGCGGTTATGGTCATTGGGGTGTTAATGCTCCTCATTACCATCATTACCATCGCGCGGTTTGGTCCTGTTGACATTGCCCATCAAATATGGCCGGTGCTTGAAATGATGGACACCATCAATCTGCCGGGTTCATTTATCGAAAGACAAGATGCGCTCATCTTAAGCTTTTGGATCGTTTCGATCTTTGCCATTATCAACGCCTGCTTGTTTTTTGCCTCGATGCTCATGAAGGATATCGTGAAAAAAGGGGACAGCGCCATCTATATTGTGCTATTCATCCCGATCGTGTATGGCATCTCTCGTATACCCGAATCTGTCACGGACACATACACAATGATTAACACGGTATACATGACGTTTGGATTTGCCTATATTTTTGTTATACCCTTGCTACTTTTGATTATAGGAAAATTGAGAAGGTTGGGATAGACATGAAAAAAAAATTACTACTCTTTCTTTTTGCCGTGTTTTTCTTGACCGGTTGTTGGGACAAGGTAGAAATCGAGAATAGGGGATTTGTCATATCCATCGGCATCGATTCATACACGGCGCAAAAAAATGAGCAACAAAAAAAAGCGACAGCAAACGCTAAAGAGGCAGAGTCCGAAACACCAGAATCGAAGAGCACAGAATCAGGCGATAGAAAACAAAAGCCAGATTCAGAAAAAAAAGAACCGTCTATGTTTGAGGGCGAAACCAATATGCGCTATATTGTCACAATGGCGTTGCCTAACATTTCTGAACTGGCCGAAAAAGGAAGCGGCGGCGAAGGCCGCGCGGGCAACGGCGAAAACAGCGCCAAAGCAAAAGCGATTAAAAAATCGGCAAGCGAAACCGTAGCTGGGGGCATGGATCTCATTGACGCCTATTCCAGTCAAAAATTTTATTATGGTCATACGAAAATATGTGTATTGGGTGATGGCATATTAAAAGATGCGGCGCTATTTAGAGAAGCGATGGATGCCGTCGAACGGAACAAAGAGATAAGCCGTAAAATTATTTTGCTTGCGACAAAAGGCACCGCTGAAGAAATATTAAACGCCGATGTAACAGGGGAACCGCTTGTAGGTATGTTTGTATCGGATTTTTATAAAAACAACAAGTATTCGATTAACAGCACACTACGTCGCGATTTAGAAGGGGCAGTGCAACAGCTGATGGCAACAGGCAATGCCATTATCCCCGAAATATCCATTGAGAATAAAGAAATCAAACTGGGCGGCTTGGCCATTATCAAAGACTATAAGCTAGCCGGGTTTATGAACGATTTGGAAACAAGAGGGTATTTGTGGACACAGAAAGCCAAAATGGGTGGTCTTGTCACCGTTCCATACCAAAACACCTTTGTGCCGCTCGCGATATCAGACAAAAAAACGAAGATAAAATTTAGCGAACAGGGCGACCATCTCGTATGCCACATCGATGTAGAAGTAGAGGGCAACATAGACGAGTATCTTCTGTCTGACAAGCATTTGAGTGAACCCAACCATTTAGACAACTTACAAAAAAGCTATGAAGCGAAAATTGCAGAAGAAATACAGACATCGTTCCATAAATTTCAAAATGAGTTTGGGGTAGATGGTCTGGATGTAAACAACCTCTTGCGGAAAAATTATTATGATTTGTATAAAAAATATAATTCGAACTGGGACGAGACGTTCGAAAAGATGGATTTAGAAACAAGTGTAAAAGTCTCCATCAGAGGTTCTGGATCGATTAAATAATGCGGGATTTTCTTATTGTTTTGGTTAACATGATCAATTTGCCAATTTTTTTTATTACAGCTTTATTGCAATTTGAATAATTAAATGTTACAATTTGTATGCGGAGACGTTAAGCTGTTGGGGCAGTATACGTTTTGATTAGGCAGTTTAAAGTAGAATTTTGAACTGCCTTAAAAGCACTTTATCAAGAGAAGGGGTGAGGCGTTTCATTTTAATTCAATCTGCTTTACAAAGCACGATGGTAACAAGCGATGCAAGCAAATTCCTAGGAGGGACATGAATGAAAGGTATTTTTAAAAGAGCGTTAAGTGCAGTACTCGTGTCAACAATGTTAATCACCAATATGGCCGTTACGTCCAGCACCGTTGTCGCTGCAAGCAATAATTTTACAGTAAGCACCGGATGGAACGAAACTGCAATCGCAGAGTGGCAGCCCGTTTCAGGGGCATCAAGTTATGAGGTATATTATAAAAAAACCAGCGATGCAGATTCGGCTTACACAAAAGCGGACCAAGAACTCGTGAGACTCAACAAAGATACGAATAATTTTAGAGTGGATATTCCTGGCTTATTAGGCAACACAGACTATGATATTAAAGTGGCACCAGATACCGGGGGTGAATTTCAAACCACTGTAACCACACTGGCACATGACCGTTCAGGTTATGCTCATTTTAATTATACAGAGGGCGTCGGCGCTTACAATGACGACGGTACACCAAAGGATAATGCGATCATTCTTTATGTAACAGATCAAAACAAAAACGAGGTAACCGTTCCTGGTTATGAAACAAATGCAAACGCCAAGGGCATCGGTTGGATATTAAACAACAACCCAAGCCTCATGGGTGCCGTTACATCCAGTCATCCGCTCATTGTCAGAATCGTTGGCAAAGTGACCCCACCAACAGGACTAACGGCATACAACAGCTATGAAAACGGCGGTACGCCAGGCGATAACGGCTTTATGGCCATTATCAAAAACGCAAAAAACCTAACCCTCGAAGGCATCGGGTATGATGCCGAAATCAATGGTTGGGGCATTTCATTGTATCACAGCGCAGCACACTTAAATGGCGGCAAAAACTATGAAATCAGAAACCTTATTTTTAGACAGTATCCTGAGGATGCAGTCGGTATACAAGGTGAAATGGCGACCAGTAATACTTTAACGACGCCAATCGAAAGATGCTGGGTGCATAACAATAGCTTCTACAAGGGCTATGCTGTTAAGCCTACAGAATCAGACAAGGCAGAGGGCGATGGTTCATGTGACTTTAAAAGAGGAAAATATTATACACTTTCGTATAACTATTTCCAAGATTGTCACAAGACAAACTTGATCGGCGCTGGAGACACAAACTTACAGTTCAACATTACGTTTCACCACAACTGGTGGAATAACTGTGCATCGAGAGGTCCTCTCGTAAGACAATCCAATATACATATCTACAACAATTACTACCAAGGAAATACAAGCCAGACAATTGACGCAAGAGCAAAAGCATACGTGCTTTCAGAAGGCAATTATTTTGAAACCTGTAATCGCCCATATGACACAACAAGTGGTGCGGTTGTTAAAGCGTATAACGATGTTCTTTACAATTGCCAAGAAATAGCGACGGCTGCGGTTACAAAGGTAACGACAAGAGATCAAAAAGTAACCAACACATGTACGTATTCAGATTTTGATACAAACCCAAGCATATTCTACTACAACAGTGCTGAGAAAGAATCAAATGTCTCGAATCTTACAAGCGCCATCATGGCAAAAGCAGAAGACAAAGCGTATAGCGGCGTCATGAAAAAGACCCAATCTACACCTGTG
>JAVBJY010000197.1:0-8950 GCA_031546735.1 Eubacteriales bacterium | reverse complement strand
TAATTTTCATAGTTATTATTTTTTCATTCCGAAGCATAAAACACCAACAATTTATTGCCTAATTTGACTTGTTTTGCAGTTGTTTCATATTAAACCTCAGGTACAATAAAAACTGTCATGGTTTTACCGTAAGCTTAAAGTTAGTCGCATAACCATTAAATTCAAAAAGACCATCATAATCAAACTTCTCACCATACATATTTTCAATGGTAAGACTCATTTCAACTCTATCATAATTTGTCATGTTCGCCAAATTCCCCGAATTATTACATAATAAATACTTTTCATTATCAAATATTTCGGATATAAGTATAAATATGTAGTCATCATTCTTTACAGTTTTATTAAATCTTATGTCAGGCTTTAAATTTTCAAATACTTTCTCCTTTAAATTAGATTCTTTTTTATATTTAATTTTAAGGTTATTAATTGTTAGATTTTTTATTGGGACAGCTAAATTATTTAGCACAATTACACTAGAATACCTATGTATGAACAGTTTTTTGTTCTCATTAATATTGCTACTTGATAAAAACAACTCAAATACAGTATTATTGCTACTAACATCAAATTCTGTCCACAACCCAGACTCTTCAATCTTGCGGCTTCGTAGAAATTTGATTATATCTTCGCTATTTTCAAGTTTCGATAGTTTAAAATAAGGTCTATCTACTTCTTTGGCGGCAACTCCACCATCTTCTACACCTAAAGTCATCTTTGTAAAAGTTAAACAAGGTGTATTTTGATAGTCATTTAGTGTCTCATTAAGTTCATGTGCTTTTTCAGCTATTTTATAAGCATTTTCAGCTATCTCATTTGCGCTTTCAGTTAAATTATATGCAAAAATGCTTAATACAATTGTTGCAACAAGTGAACTAGATTGAATAATTATTGATATGGGATTATTTTCGTTCATAAGTATACAACTGCTTCCTTTCAAAAGTAAATTCTTGCCCCTATGTTAAATAAAAAAATAGTCATCATAACCAATTCCAGAAGTAAATATTTTGATAAGTACTCACATTTTTTTAGTTCTTTAATCATCGAGATATGCCTTATGCGGGTGTTATGCCCTTTTGGCTTTCTTTTGCTCTTTCTATTGCGTGTTTTGTAGATTGCCAACCAATGTCAACAGGTTAATGATTTAGCCCTTGTTCTCAAGCTTTCCAGGCTCTTGCCTCAATCTTGTCGCACCATACCAAAACGTGGTTTAGCTGTTCACGGTTAAGAAAATTCTTAAAAAGGCTATAAGTAATAGTCTGTATATGAGAATTGGCGCCAATAAAAGATGAGATTTAGGCAATTTTCGCTTAACCTGTTGACATTGGATTGCCAACTATTCATTTCCTTTAAGTACTGCCTCATTTTAAATCAGCCGTGACTTTTTACAAAGCGCTCGAAGTGGGCAACAACATATGACGTTTTGCTTATCTTTGGAAATTTTATTTATATTTCACTTGGAATTCTTTTAATGTCACACCTTTTTCAGTTGCTGGTCTATCTAATGTGATTCGAATACCGGATGCGTCTATTTCACCAAATCCGTCTAGGTATACGTCTTTATTAGAACCTGTTCCAAGAAGGTTTGTGCCTTCCCGTTCCATAAGCGTGACCCATGTGTCTGTCGTATTCGGCGAGAGATATTCTATTTTATAGTAATTCACTCTATCAAACGCTTCATTGATGTAGAGTTCGTTAAACCGATAAACACCTTTAAATGCGACACTTAATGTCACAGGTTGATGCTTGTTATCATCGGTTGCCCATCTTGTGGATAGGTCGCCGTCCAATGCTTTTGAAGGGGCGTAACTTGCGTAACCAAACCATACATCGCTTGCTGATTCTGATGCCCGATATGCGTCTGATGCCAAATTAATGTTGGCGTCTTTTTGGTTGGTGTAGAGGATTTCACTTGGTTGTGGTGTCTCTGTTGGTTGTGGTTCTTCTGTTGGTGCTGGTGTTTCTGTTGGTGTTGGTGTTTCTGTTGGCTTGTCGGCAGGTACAACGTGCACGTATAGATAGTCTTCCCATGCGTCGTCGCTTGCTTTCACCGTGATTTTTGTGATTCCGGCTGAAATTGCCGTCACTTTTCCGTCTTGTTCGACGGTTGCTACGCTATCGTCGGCGGATGCCCATGTTGCGGCGGAGATGATTGCTTGTGGATCATCCATATAAGATTCTAGTTGACATGTCTCTTTTTCCTTCAAGCGGATCAGCATATTTTTTTTGCTGTTTTGCTCACTCTGTAAAGAAGAAACGAAGGTGACTGCGTTTGAATCTTCCGACCCGTTTGCATAGTTGGCTGTCACCATGTAGATATACTGTTTTTGTGGCTCTACGGTTGTATCTCGATAGGATAGGTTTGTTACTTTCGCGATTTCTTGAAATGTACTGCCGTCTGTCGAGCGCTTGACTGTGTAGTTGTTTGCCAAGATAGCTGTCTCCCACGAGAGGTTTGCGGCATTTTGGTATGGGATGGCGTTTAGGGATATGGTAGAGGTTGTGGCTGGGGTGTAGACTTGGAAGGTGTTGTACGATGATATGCTACCAGATAGATTCATCCCTCCGGCAGTGTATACCTTCCCATTGTATGCAGTCACCGCATTTCCATTGTTTTGATAAGCAAAGTATATCTTTTTTGCCCAAGTATCTTTCGCTGGATCATATTCGTAAACATACGAGTTGGTATAATTTCCTCCTACAACATAAAATTTATCTCGGCACAGCACCATGTCGTCGTTGGCGTTCGGAATGCCGATGGTTCTCAGCATAGTAATTACGCCAGTTTTTAGGTTATACTTTTTAAATCCATTCGTATGGAAAAAGTATACTTCATCTTGATAGATAACAGCTGCCGATCCTGATATTCCAACATCCTTTTGCGACCAAACGTTGGTTGCCGGATCATAAATATAAGCAATACCAGGGTTATATCTACCTACGGACTGGTTATATCCATTATATCTACCGCCAAATACATAGATTTTTCCGTCATACGTGGCGGCGGTGGCATTTGTAAGTGCAACTGGCATACTGGCTATAGACGACCATTTATTTGTCGTTGTGTTATAAACCTCAACACTTGAGTAAGTAATGGATTGTGTAACGTCTATCCCCCCGATGATATAGATATTGTTGCCTATAACCGTAGATGTCATATCCTCTTTGGCGACTGGACAATCCGCTTTTAGTGTCCACTGATTTGCAATGGGATCATAGGCTTCCAGCTTTTTCGCATTGGCTAAGCTATGGTTGCCATTTGTTAAATCTATACCGCCGACGACGTAAATAATACCGTTAACTTGTTGCATAGCGAACGTTACTCTTTTCACCGACATACTTGGCAATGTATACAGTGCATCAGGTGAAGCATACGCGGCATACACCGTTTTTGGCGCTTGTAGCGGGATGACGGAGAACAGCAAGAGTGCGACGAACAACATAATACTTTTTTTCATAGATAAAACCTCCAATTCAATATTTTTTAATAACTACAGATATAATGTGCAAATATTTTGTCGAAATTTGCAATAGCAGTATATCACGAACTAAAATTCAAAACAACCCTATATGTGTTAATTTTTGGATATTTTTTATAGGTGTCAGACTTGAACTTTCTTACGACGCTTGCACATGCCCTGACACTTCACCAAATAAAGGGGCTATTGCAAGACTGAAATTTTCAGTTTTGCAATAGCCCCTTTTGACTGCAACCGCATAGGACGTTTCGCTTATTTATATTTCACTTGAAATTCTTTTAACGTTACACCTTTTTCAGTTGCGGGTCGATCCAGTGTAATTCGAATGGCGGATGCATCTATGTCACCAAACCCGTCTAGGTACACGTCTTTATTAGAACCTGTTCCAAGAAGATTTGTTCCTTCCCGTTCCATAAGCGTGACCCATGTGTCTGTCGTATTCGGCGAGAGATATTCTATTTTATAATAATTCACTCTATCAAACGCTTCATTGATGTAGAGTTCGTTAAACCGATAAACACCTTTAAATGCGACACTTAATGTCACAGGTTGATGCTTGTTATCATCGGTTGCCCATCTGGTGGATAGGTCGCCATCCAACGCTTTTGAGGGGGCGTAGCTTGCGTACCCAAACCATACCTCACTTGCCGATTCTGATGCCCGATATGCGTCTGATGCCAAATTCATGTTGGCGTCTTTTTGGTTGGTGTAGAGGATTTCACTTGGTTGTGGTGTCTCTGTTGGTTGTGGTTCTTCTGTTGGTTGTGGTGTTTCTATTGGTGCTGGTGTTTCTGTTGGCTTGTCGGCAGGTACAACGTGAACGTATAGGTAGTCTTCCCATGCGTCGTCGCTTGCTTTCACCGTCATTTTTGTGATTCCGGCTGATACCGCCATGACTTTTCCATCTTGTTCGACGGTGGCTACGCTATCGTCGGCGGATGCCCATGTTGCGGAAGGGGCGATCGTTTGCGGATCATCCATATAAGATTCTAGTTGGCATGTCTCTTTTTCCTTCAAGCGGATCAGTAGATTTTTTTTGCTGTTTTGATCACTCTGTGAAGAAGAAACGAAGGTGACTGCGTTTGAATCTTCCGACCCGTTTGCATAGTTGGCTGTCACCATGTAGATGTACTCTTTTTGTGGCTCTACTGTTGTATCTTGATAGGCTTGGCTTGTTACTTTTGCGATTTCTTGAAATGTGCTGCCGTCTGTCGAGCGCTTGACTGTGTAGTTGTTTGCTAAAATCGTTGTTTCCCATGAAAGATTTGCGGCATTTTGGTACGGGATGGCGTTTAGAGATATGGTGGAGGTTGTGGCTGGGGTGTAGACTTGGAAGGTGTTGTACGACGTGGTACGAGCTATAGTAGTCCCTCCTGCGGCATATATCTTACCGTTGTATGCAGTAATCGCATTTGTGGAATTTTCAGAAGCATAGTATATCTTCTTTGCCCAAGCATCTTTAGCTGGATCATATTCATAAACATATGTGTTCGTGTACTGTCCCCCCAAAATATAAAATTTATCTCGGCACACAACCATATCGTTATAGGCATCCACGTTGGGAGCAGGGCTAAGTGTAGTAATTACACCAGTTTGCGGGTTGTATTTTCTAAATAACTTAGGCATGTAAAGGTATATTTCATTTTGATACGTTACAGCTGTCCCTCCTATGGCTCCAATGTTCTTTTGAGTCCAAACGTTTGTTGCCGGATCATAAATATAAATAATATCACTATTATATTTACCTGGGGACGCTGTGTATGGATTGTACCTACCGCCAGATACATAGATTTTCCCGTCATACGTGGTGGCTCCGGCATTTGTAAGTGTAACCGGCATGCTAGCTGCAGATGACCACTTATTTGTAATGGTGTTATAAACCTCCACACTTGAATAAGCAATTGAAGTCGTAACATCCGAGCCGCCGATAATATAGATGTTGTTACCAACAACCGTAGACGCCGTATCGTGCTTGGAAATTGGACAATCCGCTTTTAGTGTCCACTTATTTGCGATTGGATCATAGGCTTCTAGCTTCTTCGCATTGGCTAGACTATAGCTACCATTTGTTATGTCTACACCGCCTACGGCATAAATAATACCGTTCACTTCATTCATAGCAAACATTGTTCTTTTTACCGACATACTCGGCAATGTATACAGTGCATCCGGCGAAGAATACGCGGCATACACCGTTTCTGGTGCTTGTAGCGGGATGGCGGAGAACAACAGGAGTGCGACGAACAGCATAATACTTTTTTTCATAGATAGAGCCTCCGATTCGATATGATTTGCAAATTTTTTGTCGAAATTTGCAATAGCAGTATATCACGAACTAAAAATCAAAACAACCCTATATGTGTTAATTTTTGGATATTTGTTCAAGCAACGTTACAGGTCTGTGCGTGCAGAAATAAAAAAAGAAGCGGGATTAACCGCTTCAAGCCTTGCTGCTATTCACTTCTTCATACACTTTTTTTAACGTATTTGTATCAAGTCCAGTTATTTTCCGTACGAATTCGAGAGTAGCACCCTCTTTGAAAGCATTTCTTGCAATGGTAACATCTCTATCATGTACAGCATCTTCTCTTATCATTTCAGCAATCGCACTCATGTTCAAAACCTCCTTTATTTGCGCTAATGTTTCATCATCTTTTATAAATTTCTCTGCTAGCATATCAAGCATTGCTTGTATCTGTAGCTGTTCAGTTACTGTTTTTAGTTTTTTTGATATTTCGATAGACTGCTTGATTCTCGTTACCTTGTCAACACTGTTTTTCATAAGCGGCAGAAACACAATTGACATCAAGTCATTTTTAGTAAGTGGTTCTTTGGCATCAACCTTTGCGCTGATAGATTCGTAAGTGCTGTCTCCATCTAAAGATAACATGTAGAAAGCTTCCACTGTATAATTTATAGAGCCAAAATCTAACGTTGTCATTGTATTTGTTATATTGCTTGAATAAACAACAACTGTTCTTATACGTTTACCCTCTTTGTAATACAACATAGCATCTGACACCATAAAACGTGCCAAATCTTCTTGTTTGTATGTGGTTTGAAATTCAAAATGTAGAAATGAGTTATCACTTGTTAAAAAAGTCCAGTCAGCTATATTTTTTTGTAATTCAACATGACTCAATTCGGTTCGGGCAACTGATATGATTTCCTTGTCTATGCCAAAAAATCTGACGGCGTCACCTTTAAACAGTTCCATTATACTTTTCATTATGATATCTTCTGTGTGTTTGGACAATTTTATTCACCTTCTTTGTTATAAGTATAGTATACAGAATAAGTAAAATCAATATCTTTGTTACTGGTCTGAGGTGAGCAAATCATTTTTGCGCAAAGAAAAGCAACCCCCGCTCTCTTTCCCTATGAAGAGAGCGGGGGTTGCTTCTATATTGTCTTGCCATTATCATGCTTCATCTTCATAGTCTTCAACATACTCATGTGCTTTTATATCTTCGATCATACTATCATAGAGGCGGGCCATCGCCTCTCGGGTGTGGTCTACTGCGCGCCGAAGGCTGTCACTCACGATGTCCATGAGGAACTCTACCTCTTGTTTGTTCCACCCCTCGGTGTCGGGTACCCACCTTGCGCGCTTGCGCATCATCGCTAACGCGGCATCACACCGTAGCGTGCCGAAGTACACCGCTTCTAGTCGGTAAAAAGACGCCGACGCGCAGTGGTCTACCCCTTCACACTCTAATGCGTCCAGTATCAACGATTCCATTTCTTCAATCTGTTCTTGCGTTTGTTCGTCCATGCCCTTTCTGTCACTCCCTCCATTTTTAAAACACTTCTTGTGGAATGAAAGAAAGATGAACGCAAACATCGTCCATAACAGGCTTTTATACTGCGTAACACGGGTTCTGTATGTAGTTGTATAAGCCTTGCTACACGTAACGTTGTATCATTATGATCCCGCACTTGAAAAAAGGCGGGAATACGATTATACTATTAGCGTAGCCTTTTGAGCTATGGCGTTGATGAATGGCTGTTCATCTTCGTCGGCCCATGGGTAGTTCGTGCTACTCATGGGCTTTTCTCTCATTGGTAAGCTTTATAACGTGTTCGTCACGTCTCCTATAGTATAAATCGTTCGAACAGATTTGGCAACTGTAGATTTTTAATCATGACGCATGCAAAAAAACGAACTGGCGTGATTTGTATAGAAAAGCAATCTGCATACAAAAGCAGAGGAAAGAAAAAATGAGGTTGGCAAAAGTATGGAACTTATCCCATTGAATCAAATAGCCGAACAAATCAAAGCGCTAATGTCCGAAGCAAGGACATCGGCTGCTTGGGAACTTAACAGACGACTTTTAGAAACAAACTGGCATGTTGGTCGTATTATTATTGAACACGAGCAAGGCGGCAATCTCAAAGCGCAGTATGGTAAACGACTACTAGCAGAACTTGCAAAAGAGCTTACAAGAGATTTGGGACGTGGCTTTTCAAAATCAAATTTGTTCAATATGCGAAATTTTTATATCGTGTATCCAAATTTTCCAGACACGTCTGGAAAATTATCTTGGTCACATTATTGCGAGCTGCTAATCGTTTCAGACAAAGACGCTCGTAGTTTTTATGAACATGAGTGCATGAATTCTAATTGGTCGGTTCGTGAGTTGAAACGGCAGATTAACACCTCTCTTTTTGAACGATTGCTGCTTTCAGACGGTAAAATAAATAAAAAAACTGTACTTGACCTTTCACGAAAAGGGCTTTCATTCTATGCGCCACAGGACATTATAAAAGACCCATATGTATTTGAATTTCTAGGCACTCGTGAAGAAAAGCCTATGCTCGAAAAAGATTTAGAAAGGAAACTCATTCGCCATATTGAAGACTTCTTACTTGAACTTGGGCGAGGCTTTATGTTTGTTGGTAGTCAACAGCGCGTGACACTTGGTAATAGGCACTATTACGTTGATATGGTTTTTTACAACAAGATTTTAAAAGCGTATGTGCTGATTGACCTTAAAATAGGACAACTTGAACCAGAGCATGTAGGACAAATGAATATGTATCTGAATTATTATAACGCCGAAGTAAATGACGAGGGTGACCAAAAACCAATAGGTATTGTGCTTTGCACGGACAAACATGATGTTATGGCTGAATTTGCTTTAGGCGGGCTTGAAAATACAATTTTCGCCTCAAAATATACTTACTACATTCCAGATAAAGAGCAGCTAATACATGAGGTCAAGGCTTTACTGGAAGATGAAGCCTCTGAATAATTTATATACGCTTACCAGAGGGACAGTTCTCTACTGCTTTGAGAACTGGGCAAAAAAACAAACCAAAATGATTCATTTTCTTATACTCATTGGCTGTCATCCTCTGCCAGCTTTTCTGTGCCAAATGGCAACAATTGTCTGCGCGCAATGCGCTCCTGTGTTTCCATCAATAGCGAGTGGATCTTCTCTTCAAATTCTTTCTTTGGCGGCAGGGCA
>JAVBJY010000152.1:0-4026 GCA_031546735.1 Eubacteriales bacterium | reverse complement strand
CCATTGGCATAACCGACGGTCGCGTCGTATACGCCGGGGATTCGTGCGAGATATGCCTCTGTGCCCCAGAAACAGCCGCCAGCATAATAAATATCTTTTAAATTGTCTTTGTTAAACGAAAGCTTGGCGTTTGGATTTTCGGGAAGCCCGCTGTTTATTGTTTTTGTTGCCATCGTTTTTACTTTATCTTTTTTCACTTTGTCATCTCCTAAAACGACGTCTTTTGCCTTTGATTCATGGGGCATAAGCATTGCATATCCCATGATGCTGGCTAATGCGACGATCATGAATAGTATAACACTTTTTTTCATAATTATAAACTCCTCTCTATTCCATTTGCGACAACAGTTGGGTAATATCCTCGTTTGATCGATCGCCTGTCGTCTTCTTGTAAAGAGTGCCATCTTTGTTAATGCTGATCGCATTTGGATATCCTTTAATCTGAAATGCTTTGTTCACGCTGTCGGTTTCATCAAGCAACACAGGAAAGTCTATGTGTTGCCCTTTCGCCCACTTGATAAACTCCTCTTTGTTCATTTCGCCTCTAAACCCTGGTGCAACAATTGACAAGATGGCAACATCCTCAGCGCCCTTGTATTGTTTTACCAATGCCTTAAAGTTGTCTAACCCACCCAAGCAACTTGGGCACCAAGTGCCCCAAAACTTAACATATACTTTCTTCCCCTTAAAGTCTGATAGAGAAACTGTCTTGCCATTTATATCGTTTAATTTGAAGTCTATCCCAGGCAAATTTTGCCCAGCTTCCGTGCTGATACCGGGTACCGTTGCATGATTGACCGCCTGTATCGCCCTTACTTGATTAAAAATCATCCAAAAACCCATGAGCACAATCAGTATGCCGCCGCAAGTTTTGATGATTGGCATGTATGGATATATTTTTTTCACTTTCGATAGCAAATATTTGGCACCAAAAGCAAGTAGTACAAACGGAATGCCAAGTCCCAAAGAATATACCACCAGCAACATGCCACCGGTTAGTGCATTCCCTTGCTGAGACGTTACGCCAAGCACGGCACCTAAAACAGGGCCGACACACGGTGTCCATCCAAAACTAAACAAAAAGCCTAAGAGAAATGCGCTTATGATTCCTTCTTTTGGTTTGTATCCATCGGATAAAGTTTTCTGCCGATTCAAGATGGTTATATTGATTAACCCCGTTTGGTGCAAGCCAAGAGTAACGACGACGACCCCACAGCCTATAAAAAAGATGTTATGGTTAAGCACAGAACCCAAGGCACCAGCACCGAATCCCATGATAAAAAAAGAAACGGATAATCCCAGAATAAATGCACCGATCTTAACGTATTTCTTTTTAACAGAAATGGCGCCACCCGCTTTTTCGGAGGACAGTAGCCCAATATAAACAGGAATGACAGGTAAGATGCAGGGCGAAAAGAATGAAAATATTCCGGCCACAAAAACTGTAAAAATAAAAATCAAGGAAACGCTTTCCATAAAATCAGTCCTTTCTATATAGGCGGCAGTATTGATCGCAGGTTCATTATAACAAATCCATTCTGTTTAGGAATAGAATAATCCGACTAAAAACATGAATTTTCTAACATCTTGCTTCACGATGCAAAAAAACAAGTCGTGTTAGCGAGAATATTCTTCGCTAACACGACTTGTTTTTTTACACTACTTTATTTAATGATTGTGTCTTCCACAACGGTCCATTTCTGGTCTGTGCCTTTTTTTGCGGTGACTTTGTGCGTTCTGTAAAAATGGATCTCCCTTGTATCATTGACGCCCTTCCACACTTCATTGACGACACCGTATAACGTGTTCTCATCTATCATAGACGCCGTTACAAACTGTGCCGAATAGAGCGGCGCTTCTGTCGTCTGGGTCAGGTTATAATTTTCGGTTAGTGACGGTTGTGCCAAAACGGCAGGGGTAAAATAACTGGATAGTATTTCAGGCTTTACACTGCCTGATTTACAGCCGAGCCTCTGGTTAAACGCCGTTATAACAAATCCTGTTGCACTTTTAAGGGTACTCGATTGTGTTGATGCTGCGGCTGTGGATAAATTGACAGATGTACTGATATCATCCACCCTGATCAAAGCCGAGTTAAGCCTTAGCTTTACTTTACTCATGTCTGCATGTTCCAAAAAGGCGGCCGCATAAGGATTGATCTGAAAGATCATGTCTGTGCCATATTGTGCCGACTGCCCTGTGCCATCCAACACAACTTGCACCCCTGTATCAACGGTAATGACCAATTGGGCATCCAATTGTACCTCTATCCGATTTCCATACATATCCTCTTTTGTGCTGACGCGCGATGGATCTTCGCCGTGGAACACCAGTACATATTTATCGCTAAACTGCCCGAAGCCTTCCAAAACAATCTTGCACTTGTTGTCAACGGCAACATCGACTGCCCCGCCGTCACCGGTTGATGAAATGCCTGTCACGGGCATGTCTCGCTCAAGCGTAACCTTTTTGTACAAATCAGTTAATGTGATCGTGACGGTGCTATTTAAATTATAGAGTTTTTCAAAGTCCATGCGGCCTAAGAGCGTATTCCCCTCGTCAAACGAATAGATAGCCGGAAAATCTCTTGTCCTGATTCGTTCCCTCGTGCCCTCTTCAAGGGTCATAAATTTTTGATTTGGATTTGCACCGTGCTGCAACATGTACCCACTATTCGCGGGCCATTTGATCCTGTAATCTACCCTTGAGCCCGCACTCGAAAACGCGGCACTGCCAATCTCTAGCGAGGCATTGCCAAGCTCTGTGAGATGAATCGGCTCTTGCAGATACTTTGCCGGTGCCAAAACAATCGGCGATGCAAAATCAAATTTAAAGTCGACGTTCTCACCCGTTTCAGGATTATTCAGCGTTAACGTAAACCGATTCGAACTCGTGCCAATCGGCTCAAAGCGAAGAATTGTGAGCGGTGGCTTGTCATCAGACTGCGGCGGCTGGATGAAGGATAAATCCATCGCATACAGGTTGCCTTTTGCATCCGACAAGGAGATATTGTACTTTTTGGTGTCGATATAAGAATCAAAATAAATAACAGTCGCCACTGAATCTAGTAAAACCTTTGTTAATTTTATTTCTCTTTCATCAAATGTAACCACTTGTGTCGTGTAAATAAAATTAGCCGTGTTCAGTTCATTGTTCGGTACTTGTAGTGCTTCTGCCACTTCTACTTGATTTTTGACTTTTTGTAGGTTTTGATATTTGAGAAACTGAACAAATAGAAAAATGCCTAAGGCAATCGTCACGAAAATGAGCCCTGCAATAATAATATAAAAAGTAACCATCATTTTGTCATTTTTTTGTTCTCCATGCTCGCCCAATTGCTCTGCAATTTTGCTTACAACATCTTTGTGCCTGTCGATTGTGTCAAATACTTCAATATCGGTCACCAAATTTGTATCTATCTCTCGAAGCTCGATCAAATCAGCTTCTTCGTTTAGCTGATCAATGAGTGCCGCATAGTCTTCCACATCGTCGCCGCTTGTATCAACCTTGTCAAACAGATCAAATTGGGTTTTGACTTCATTTTTAACCCCTGCATCCTGGTTTAAAAAATCGTCAAGTTTATCATCTACGTAGATTTCTTCCAGTACCTCGTCATCCTCTACGAGTTTTTCCAACATACGTGCATTTTTTGTGGGCTGTGGACGCTCTTCCGCCGGTTTAGGTTCTGGCTGTTCATCTTCTGCTTCGGGTTCGTCTGGTGCAGACTCAGCAGTTTCATCACTTGGGCGTTCTGGTTCTGTCGTTTCCTCTGCCGCATCAGGCTCTTCATCTGGTGGCTGTCTCAACAAGACCGACTCTAGCGTCTCTTCCTCCGTCACTTCTTCTGATGCTTCTTCTAATTCGTCGTATGTGGGTGCCTCTGGTTCTGGCTCTGCTTCTATGTCTTCTGCCGCATCAGGTTGTTCGTCTGGTGGCTGTTCAAACAAGATTGATTCTGGCGTCTCTTCTTCTGTAGGCTCGGGCTCGACCTCTGAATCTGGCTCAAGTTCAGGTTCTGGTATAATC
>JAVBJY010000014.1:0-3375 GCA_031546735.1 Eubacteriales bacterium | reverse complement strand
ATAAACGCACCTTCAATGGACATCTTGTTCACGCTCCTTTTTTCTTCGGAAAATATACACCGCATTCCCGTCTGAAGGCGGTAGCACAAGGGCAGATAGCTTCACATCCGTCTCCATGGTAAACGCTTCTGTGTCTGTATAAGCGGCAAAATCGCCTGCATACAGCGGATTTTTTGTTCCGATTACGATATACAGGGATACCGACGCTGTCTTGAATACCATTTTTTCAAAGGCGTTGCCCTGTACTGGCCAAGAGCAGATGACAATTTCTGGCTGATCGCGCTGTAATGCCGCCCTTGCCTCTATTTTTTCGACAAACGCCGGATATGTAATATAATGTGACCAACTATAGTCATCTGTCGCCTTGCAATCTACGCCCGCTTCCTGCAAAAATTTTGTGAGCGTGCCATCCCCCGCGGCAATCTCCAGACACGTTTTGCCAGCCATCATCTGGGCAAGCGCCCGAATGAGGGGCTTCGAGTAAAAGCAGTAGATGCCCCTTTGGTTGACCAGTGGCATCAATATTTTTTTATCTGTGATGAATGGCCAGAAAAAACGAAATAAGCCTAGTGATACAGGCTTTCTCTCAAATTTTTGATGAAACAACAATCGTTGGAGAATGGTACCATCCCAAAAATTAAAGCGTACATTTTTAGACACATGGGTAGAGGACACGGCGGCAGTCCACTGCCCGAGCGTATGCAGTGCAATCCGCGCCTTGATGATGTCTGGCAAAAATACGCGGATGGTTTTCTCATTAAAACCGCTTTTGTTTATTCTATCATTGGCGGTTTTCGCTTTTGCTTTGTAGCGGTCGATCACAGCAATGATTTCGTCAGCTCCGCTTTTTTCATTGATTGCACCAAATTCGTCTAGCGCTTCTTTTTTATATTCGGGGTACCGCGCCAACAACATCTCGGCGTCGATTTCGTTTGCCATAATCTTTTTTGCGGTGTCTTTTGTGAAGTTCCTCATGTCTGGCCCTCCCAATTTTTTTAGCTTGGTCGAACTTTAATTTAACATCAAATTCATATAACAATCAAATGATTTCGCCGACCCATTGGTTGTATCCTTGATTTGAAACTGCTTCGTAATAACCGTGTCTTTATGAAACAACGCATGGGTGAGTGTCTGCATATCCATGTCATACGCACCCGACATGCCTTCCGCCAAACGCGTGACACATCCGTTCTCGATTTTATAAACGCCATTATTTTCTTTTACAATTTCATCTGTAATATTGAGGGTGATACTGCCCTGCATATAAGGTGCCACTACATCGAGCATTTTCTTTGCATTCACAATTCTTGTCATGCCCATCGGCTGTGACGGAGGCGTGCTGTCGATCGATTGGGGCACCCATGCGTGTATTTCCTTTTGACCTGTAACGTCTCGCGCCTGTTTTAAGAGGGCATCTCTCGTTTCTGTATCCGTGTACAAAAATTCTTTTATGCTTTGTTGTTCGGTCTCTTTTGCCAAAAAGGCACAGCCCTTTACGTTGCCGCTCGCGAATGCAACACACAATGACCCTTCAAACAACAAAAACTCTTCTACAGCAAAGCGAAAATCATCCATACTTTTTAACAGTGTATGAAAGTTCAGCTTATACATATCATGATAAAAGAGATATAGTTTTACAAAATCGTCTTCTGTCATCCGATTTTCCCTGTCATACACATGCACATCGGCAATGCTGTGAGGTGAACAATCGGTCAATGCATATACAACCTTGCTCGCCCGAAACGTTTCTGTAAAGCCAAATTTTTGATAATACGCAAACAAGTACCCATGCTGTGGGATGAGTGTTGTCGCCACAATGCCTCTTTCGTACTGGTCCTGCAAGCTATATGCCATGAGGGCACCCGCCCGCCCCGCCCGCCTATGATTTTCATGGGTGACGACGCCTAAGATATAGGTGCTGGGCAATTCCACTTCGCCATAACGCATCTGATACGGAAACACTTGCGCCGCCGCTTCGATATCTGTTTCACTTTCGTAGCATAGGGTGTACGCGCTTTTATATCGTCCGCCAAAATAAAAATCAACGAATTCATCCCCATCGTGGAACCCATTCTTCCAAAGTTGTTTTAACTCGTCCGTATCCTTTTCCTGCGCTGTTCTAATCATTTTCTAAAACCCCGATCGCCTTTTCTAAAAACAAATGTGGTCGGTAAGACTGTTTCGCCTTCCGTAAACCTTCGATGCCCAAGTCTTCTTCTCGATTGATCAGTTCAAACGCCCCGCATGCACGCGTTGCAAATTCTCGGTTAATCATCGGATAAGCACCGTCGATGTGTGAGAGCGCCTTTTCTACCAAAATATTAAATGTGTTGTCATTGTTCTTTTGCCCCAGTGTAAATGCAACCATTTCTCCGTTCACCCGAATGGCGCCACCCTTTAATTCTAGCGCATTAAAGTTTTTTAGTGCTTCACTCACTGCGCAATAATCGGTGTCTTCTTTTGAACAGTCTCTTTCGGCGCACCACTTTTTCTTCATCTGCCTGCACTCGGACAGCATCGTGTCGTCAATGTCTACATATTCGAAGGCATCACCGTACGTGGACATGAACTTATTGATATGGTTTCGTTTTGCACTTAGTTTTTTGCCTGCCAAAGTGATCATACTTTCAGACAGATAGAGGTAGTCACCATTTTGACCTTCATTGTGGATACGAAAATTTTCAGGCAAAATGGGCTGTAACTCTGTCACCATGTGTGGGGTAAGTGCTCCCATTTGAAACGGTATGCTCCGTTCTTTCGCGTCTTCTATGAGCGCTTGTATGACTTCTGTTTTATCGCCGTCGCCGAGGGGCATCAGGTATATAATGCCGTGCTCCTCACTTTGGGAGCACAGCACGAGAAAATTTTTATATAGTGCATACTGGGTGTGATAGGTGTCTCGCCAGATAAAGATGTTGGCGAAGCTATAGTCACAGATACCGTATGGATTGTTCAAAAGAAATGGATCCATTATTTTTTTATCTTCTACTGTAATGTTTTGAAATTGCATAGAAACTCCTTTATGTACTGCCATACAGCGCTTGCGCGCGGATAAAGCAGTGTCGATAATATTTTGTCAAGGTCTACTGTCTTGCAAAAAGCAGTATATACAAATGACAGACGTTCGTCAACGTACAAGTACCCCGTCCCAATCGGATATTGCCACATCCAAAAGACACGAGGTACTGTTTTGCATGATTCTGTTAAGGGTTAACCCCTTAACAGCCTGCATGATTCGTTTTACTTATTGTCTGCGTTGTTCTTTTTGTTTACGTTTGCGTTCATTTCGCTAGCAAACTCAACACTGCTGTTGCTTTTTTTGTTGTTCTTGTTTGCTTGTGCCTGCGCTTGTGATTGCGCTTGTGCATCCATACT
>JAVBJY010000062.1:0-14681 GCA_031546735.1 Eubacteriales bacterium | reverse complement strand
ATTGTCATGATCGTGGGCATTATCGTTGGTTTAGTTGGGTTAAAATGGATGGGGCTTGCGACTTTTTTGGCGGCACCCGTTTACCTCTTGTTGAAACTTTTTGAAGTGGTCTGCACGTATTCGTTGCTATTGCCGTTTAGTAATGTCTTGATTGGGCGACCACATGCGGTGCTCATTGTGATGTATTACGTTGCTGTTCTGGCGTTTTCATTCATGATGCACCAGAGAGATACAAAACAACTTAGAAAATATTTTTATGGATCTGTGGCGGGGTTTGCCGCGGTGTACGGCGTCATGCACATGATACCGAAGGCTGTCGAGGTGACGATGCTTGATGTTGCACAGGGCGACTGTTTCTTGGTTACGGGCCCTAAATTTAATTTTATTGTAGATGGTGGCGGAAACCTGTTAAAGGATATGGGGGACGACACGGGCGTGCATGTGCTCTATCCGTATCTCTCGTACAAGGGCATCAAGACGGTGGATACGATCTTTGTCTCCCACACAGACGCCGATCATGTGAAGGGCATTATCGAAGTGCTCGACTATGTCAACGTCAACAGAATTGTATTGTCAGACAAAAAAAATGGCGATGAGTTGGAACGCTTGTTGCTTTTGAAAGCAAATCAGTATAAAATACCCATACAGCATATTCGTGCTGGTGATACGGTAAGACTTACCCCGTATACCCGTGTGGACTGCCTGTTTCCGTTTCGAGATGTAGTTGTCGATCAAAATAACGGTTCTCTCGTTTTAAAATTTGTGTATAAAGACATAGCCATGCTCTTTACAGGGGATATTGAGAAGGAAGCGGAAGAGATGCTTGTGTCCGAACACGCTGATCTGCACGCCCAAGTGTTAAAGGTCGCCCACCATGGGTCTAAAACGTCGTCGACCGGCCCCTTTTTAGACGCCGTACAACCAAGCATTGGGCTTGTTTCGTGTGGACGTAACAACACATACAAACATCCATCACCCGAGACGATAGACGCATTAAACACCCGAAATATTAAAACCTACATCACGGCACAGCGGGGCGCGGTCATTCTGAAAACAAATGGCAAAACAATTGCAATTCATAGTATGATAGAAGGTGAATAACTTGAAGACATTGATTCATGACATACAAACCAAAAGCTTCAAAAATATATATGTGTTTTATGGCGAAGAGCGATACCTCATCAAAAAATATGAGAAACAATTAAAGCAGGCGGCTATGTCGGATGACTCTGATATGATGAATACAGACGTCTTCGAAGGCAAAACATGTAGTGTAGACAAAATCATGGATGCGGCGGAGACAGCGCCATTTTTTAGTGCATACAGGCTCGTCATTGTTAAAAATTCTGAACTGTTTTCTGTTGGGCGAAAAGACGATAGCGATAAAATGGCGACGTATCTATCGTCGGTTCCGGAGACGACCATTTTGTTATTTTTAGAAGAGAAGGTTGACAAACGGAGTAAAATATATAAAAATATCAATAGCGCTTCTGTTGGGTTGTGTGTCGAGTTTGTAACGCCGCCCGAAAATGAGTTGGCAAAATGGGTAATCGACATGTTTAAAGACAAACAGTACCAGATAACAGCGGCGGCCGCCCACTATTTGCTACGCAATGTGTTAAACGATATGGAATCGGTTTTGTGTGAAATGGAAAAACTAATCGACTACAAGCGTGGAGAGCAGGCCGTATCAGAGCGTGACGTAGACGATGTTTGCATCAAATCACTGGAAGTGAAGATTTTCGACATGGTAGACGCCATTGGCAACAAAAAACCAGACATTGCACTTGATATTTATAACAACTTGCTTTTCTTAAAAGAATCACCGTTAAAAATTTTGACGATGATTGCGAGACAGTTTAGAATTATGATGCAAAGTAAATATCTGGCAAAAAAAGGGCTTGACCCAAACGAAATTGCCGCTACAATTGAGCAGCGGAGTTTTGTTGTGCGAGAGGCAATCAAACAGAGCCGAAATTTCAACTTTGGCACGTTGATGACGGCCATGGACGATTGTTTGGCTTGTGACATCAGAATTAAAACAGGTAAGATCGCCGATTCGTTGGGCGTTGAAATGATTATTTTGAAATACTGCACATAAAAAAGGGGAGGGATTGTGATGCTGGCGATCTATAAGTCAGTCGAAAATGGATTGTTCGACCAAAAGGAAATAGAGGAAGGTTGCTGGATTAATCTAGTGAATCCGACGGAGGAAGAAATAGAATTTGTATGTGGAAGGCTGTCCATCGACTACGATTTTGTTCGTGCGGCGCTAGATGAGGAAGAGCGTCCCAGAATCGAAGCAAGCAACGAGGAGGAGCACAGCCTCATCATCGTGGATGTGCCGTACATGGAATTAAATAGAGATTCGCGCATTTATGAAACGATTCCGCTGGCCATCATCGCCACAAAGCTTTGTGTCGTTACGGTTTGCCTGAAAGAATCCCTTGTGATGGAAGGGTTTTTTAAAAACAACATCAAGACATTCTTTACCTTTAAAAAATCAAGATTTATCTTGCAAATTCTGTATCGAAACGCATCGCTGTTTCTCCAATACTTGCGGCAGATCGACAAACAGAGCAATGTCATCGAAACAGAACTGCACAAGTCTATGAAAAACAAAGAACTGATTCAATTGCTGGACTTGGAAAAGAGCTTGGTGTATTTTTCGACCTCTTTGCGCTCGAACCAACTGGTGCTGGAAAAGCTCTTGCGGTATGACTTTATTAAAAAATACCCAGATGACATGGAGCTTCTTGAAGACACGATTATCGAAAACCGGCAGGCCATTGAAATGGCAAAAATATACAGTGATATTTTGAGTGGCACGATGGATGCATTCGCTTCTGTTATCTCCAATAATCTCAACATTGTCATGAAAGTGTTGGCTTCTATTACAATCGTTATGGCGATCCCCACGATTATCTCCAGTTTTTTTGGTATGAACGTGCCGGTGCCCTTGCATGACAGCCCGTTTGCGTTTGGTTGCATCATGGTGTTGTCTCTCTCGATTTGTTTTGTGGCGGCCTACGTCATGTCAAAGAGGGATTTGTTTTAACCATAGGAACACATAAAAAAATATAAAGGAGTATTGGTATGAGTTCATTCTATGCGTACACGGCAATCGCAACACTGTTTTTCATCGTAGTCTATATCACCGACTTCAACTGGAAGAAAATCTTGACAAACCCCTATTTCATCATCGGTTTGTCAGGTTTTGCTATACGGATTTTTGTTTCTAAATTCGTTTCCGGTTTCCCCACAGACATCAGTTGCTTTAAGTCTTGGGCTCAAATGTTACATAGTGACGGTTTAAGCAACTTTTACACGTCTCAAGCGTTTACCGATTATCCACCTGGGTATATGTATATTCTCTCGATCGTCGGGTTTATCAGACAAATCATGAACCTTGAATACGAAAGCGCCGCCTATACACTGCTTGTGAAAATGCCCTCTATCATCGCAGACATTGTGACCGCCATATTCGTTTACAAACTGGCTCTTAAAAAATTTGACAAAAACGTATCGCTCACTTTTGGACTTGCCTACGTTTTGAATCCGCTTGTGATTTATGTTTCGAGTGGATGGGGACAAGTCGACGCCGTGCACACATTGGCACTCCTTGTTGCACTTTATTATTTGCAAGAGAAAAAGCTCCTTGTCAGTATGCTTGTGTACACCGTGGCGCTTTTGATTAAACCACAGTCGGCTATGTTTGCGCCGATATACTTGTTTGTTTTTTGGGAGTACATTTTTCAAAACAAGCGGATGCAAATGGACAAACTGATGACAGTGTTGAAATATATACTCTTCTGCATTGTTGGCGCTTTGATTTTTGCACGTCCATTTGCCCATGGGTTTAATTATATGCCGATTATGAAGCAATACTATGAGACGTTGGCTTCGTACCCCTATGTGTCGGTTAATGCCTATAATTTTTATGTTGTACTGGGTTTAAACTGGAAGGATATTACGTCGGATGTTGCCCTATTCGGCACAATTTCTCTCATTTTGATTGTCGTGGCCAGTTTTTATGTGCTGTTTAAAACAAGAAAGGCACCCAATTACTTCTTTGTTGCCGCCATCATCAACCTGTTGACCTACATGTTTTCGGTGAAGATGCATGATCGGTATATTTTTCCGGTTTTGGCTTTTATGCTTGTGTCGATTATTTACAACAAGGATAAGCGAATCGTATTCCTCTACATCGCGTTTACGATTACAGCCTTGATCAATTGCGTGGACGTCATCCACATGATTTTAAACGGAAACAATCTATCACTGACCGCAACTTCTGCAAAAGTGACGTCTATCGCCAACATGTTCCTCACGTTCTATACCGTGTATGTGACGATTTGCCTCTGTGACAATAAACTTGAAGAGAAAGAACTCTTTGTTAGAACAACAGCACCTGTGCCGTTTGCGCTACAAAAATCAGAAGCGCCATTAAAGCTTGTGAAGTTAGATTACATCTTCATGGTGGCGATTACGCTTATCTATGCCGCCGTCGCGTTCACACAGCTAGGCGATCGGTTTGCACCACAAACTGAAACCGTGCTATCCCAAAACAATGGGGATGTCGTTGTCGTTGATTTTTCATCAGAGCAGACAATCTCACGGACACAATATTTCTTTGGACGTAAAGAAGATAAAAAGTTCGCCCTTTCATTTTCAAACGATGCAACGAACTGGTCTGACCCGATGGAGATTCCGCCGGGTGGGGTGTTCTCTTGGTGCGAAACCGCCATCAACCAAGCAGCAAGATATGTAAAAATAACGCCATTAAGCGATGAATTGTATTTGCGAGAGATCGCATTTCGAGACAGCAACCAAAACATCATCCCGGCTACGGTCATTTCACCCACTGGTGCCGAACTGGTGGACGAAGCGAATCTAGTGCCACTACAAAGAAATTATATGAACGGTACATACTTTGACGAGATTTATCATGCCCGCACAGCCTATGAATTTATTCACAAGCTTCCGGTCTATGAATGGACACATCCGCCACTCGGAAAATCCATTATTTCGATTGGTATTATGCTCTTCGGCATGAATCCGTTTGGTTTCCGCGTGATGGGTACGCTGTTTGGCGTGCTGATGGTGCCGGTTATGTATTTGTTTGGCAAGCGGGTGCTCAAGAATAGTTTTTATGCGCTTTTTGTGGCGACCGTTTTTTCCTTTGACTTCATGCATTTTACGCAAACCAGAATTGCTACCATTGACTCTTACGTAACATTTTTTATCATCCTGATGTTTTACTTTATGTATCAATACTACACCATGAGCTATTATGATACAGAATTTAAAAAGACATTAAAACCGCTTCTCCTATCCGGTATCTCGTTTGGATTGGCGGCAGCAAGCAAGTGGCAGGGCATCTATGCCGCCACTGGTCTCGCAGTGTTATTCTTCATGAGCATGTACAGAAGATGGAAAGAGTATGAATACGAGCGGAGCATCAAAAACGTAAAGACAACAAGCGTCTATTCCAACTATGCGTTTAAAACCATTTTGTGGTGTGTCTTGTTCTTTATCGTCATTCCAATGGGCATTTATGGGCTTTCTTATTTTCAATATTTGCAGTGTGAAGGCTCCCAAGGGCTACAGACGATTATCAACAACCAATCGGGTATGCTCAATTATCATGCCGGTATCAGCCAGACCCATCCGTATATGTCTTCATGGTGGTCTTGGCCATTGTCCATCAGACCGATTTTATACAGCCTAGAGTCTGTTTCAGATGGCGTTAAGAGTACAATCGCATCCTTTAACAACCCGGCCATCTCTTGGGCAGGCGTAGTGGCGATTTTCTTCTGCATCGCCAAGTATTCGAGGAAATTTGACAGGACTGCTATATTCCTTTTGGTTGGATATGGCGCGCAATATTTGACATGGATCCCGATTGGACGTACGACGTATATTTATCACTACTTCCCAACGCTTCCCTTCACGGTATTGATGATTGCCTATATGTTTAAAGATCGATTTGACAAAAAATACACGGTGCCGATTGCCTATATGGCGCTTGTCGTTCTCTTGTTTATCGCATTTTATGGCGTTATCTCTGGTGTGCCAGTGAGTGTCGAGTATGTCAACAAATATTTGAAGTGGCTACCCGGTTGGGGCTTCCTTTAAAATATACTGCTTCAACAGTATAAAAAACGCAACGTCCGCACAAAAAGCTTTGTGTGCGGACGTTGCGTTTTCTCATACTCGTTTGATAAAGTGTGACTGTGCATCACGAAAGCTTTCGATGATCACATCTGCCGCTTGCAAGTCTTGGTGACCAGACGTGGGATTGACATAGGCGATGCACGTCATATGGGCGGCCTTTGCGGCCAGAACGCCGTTGTGTGAATCTTCTACGACCGCACAAGCAGAAGGCGGTGTATCCAATACAGCAGCGGCTTTCAGAAAGATATCGGGTGCTGGCTTGCCTTTTTTCATGTCTTCGCCGCTTACGACGGCATCAAAATAGGATGCGATGCCGATTTTCTGCAAGATTAAATCGATAAAGGCATAAGACGAAGAGGAGGCAACAGCGGTCTTGATGTTTTTTTCTTTTAGGCATTGTAACAGTTCCGGTATGCCCTCAATGGGGTGCAGGTCGTTTTTTTGCACAAGGGTGTGTAAGTGGCGCACATTCGTCGCAATTAATTCGGGAACGGTGTTGGCGAGGGCAAACAATTCCTTGTAGCGCGTCCAGCGGTCTAACGATGAGGTGCCGGCATATTTTTCGACCGTTTCCAAAGAGGCGTCTGCATAGCCCGCTTCTTTTAATGCCAATAGATCTGCTTCAAAATGCATGGGCTGGCTATCGATTAAAACGCCGTCCATGTCAAAAATTACTGCTGTATACATGTCTGTTCCTCCTATATATTCGGCGCTAAACATTTTATATTCATTTTTTTGCGCCGAATATTTTCATCTGTTTATAGGAGGGTGGTAATGATTTTGTAGTTTAAATCATTACTGCCGCCTATATGGAAAGTGTGTGTACCAATTATACTGCGACGAAGGGGGTTATTCAATGCCGATTTATGGAAAGTTTTCACAGGTGTATGATTTGTTTATGGAAGAGACGCCCTATGAAGAATGGGTGGCGTATATAGAGGCCATATGGAGGCGTGAGGGCACGATGCCGTCGCTTGTAGCAGAGCTTGCCTGTGGCACAGGGAGCATCACCATTCCCCTTGCACAAAAGGGCTATGAGATGACAGGCATCGATTTGTCTGAAGAAATGTTGACCCAGGCGAAGCAAAAAGCATATGAACAGGAAGTAGACATTCTGTTTTTGAACCAAGATATGCGGGCGTTCGAACTATACGGAACGATGGATTCGATTCTGTGTGTGTGTGACGGGTTGAATTATATTTTAGAAGAGGACGAGCTTCTCGCTATTTTTCGACTGGTCAAAAATTATCTAAATCCCGGCGGTACCTTTATCTTTGACATGAATACACTGTACAAGTTTGAGCATATATTGGGGGACAATACGTTTACCGAAACAAGTGAAGACGCCGCCTATATATGGGAAAATTATTTTGACGAAGAGACCCAGATAAATGAGTATTATGTCAATTTCTTTGTCAAACAAGAGACAACCGAGAAGTATGAGCGGTTTGAAGAGTGTCATTATGAGCGAGGGTATACGAGAGAGACGATTGAGAACTTGCTAACGCAAGCGGGGCTTACCTTACTGCATGCATATGACGCGACCACATTTGAAAAGGCAAAAGAAGAGAGTAGCAGAATCTATTTTGTGGCGAGGGGATAGGGGATACCATGGCGATTGCCTATACATTGATTCGCACCAAGCGAAAAACAATCGCAATCTGCATTACAAAAGAGGGAACTGTAGAAGTGCGGGCACCGCTGAAAGCGTTGAAGCATGACGTCGACCAGTTCGTACAGGCAAAAAGAGAATGGATCGAGAAACATCTGGCTGTGCGCAAATGCGCAAATGAACAAAAGGCAACATTTTCATTGCAATATGGTGACACGGTGCTGTATCGTGGCAAGGAATGTAAGCTTGTGGCAAAAGCAGGCAATCATGTTGGTTTTTCGGAAGACCCCGAGCACGGAGAATTCTTTTATATGCCAGAAAATCTGACGAGCCAACAAATCAAGATGGCTGTCATACAGGTGTATAAAATGCTTGCAAAAAATATTTTAACCAACAAAACAATCCAATACGCGCAACAGATGGGGCTATCCCCCACGTCAGTGAAGGTCAATTCGGCCAAGACCCATTGGGGCAGTTGCAGTGGGCAAAATCGGATCAATTTTTCGTGGCGGCTTGTGCTGGCGGAGGATGCGGTCATCGATTATGTTGTCGTGCACGAATTGGCACATATAAAAGAGCACAACCACTCGCCGCGGTTTTGGCAGGTCGTGTCCGCGGTTTTCCCCGATTATGACGTACGGCGACAGGCACTTCGAGATTTACAGCAACGATTAAGCACAGAGCAGTGGGACGAATAAAAAGAAGGTGATCGGTCATGGTTTTCTGAACCATGGCCAATCACCTTCTTTTCTATTCGGTCAATTCTTTCATAAGCTCGTGAACCGAAATGATTTTTGTAATGCGATCGGCGGTATCGCCGCAAAAGATAAGCCCTTCGTCTAAGATGCCTTTGGCCGCCGCAATGAGCGCATTTGAGATGCAGTACGGCGTCGTTTTTGGGTCACAGGTGACCAAGCAGTTATAACATCTGGTGATGGGTTGGCGTTCGGTTTCCGTTGTTTTGATAAACGAATTTAAAATGGCACGACCGGGCATGCCGACCGGGCTTTTTACGATGCCGATATCTGCCCTTGTCGCTTGAATGTAGGCGTTTTTAAAATTGATGTGGACGTCGCATTCAGACGTAGCCACAAACCGCGTCGCCATTTGTACGCCGTCTAATCCTAATGATAAGCAGTGCTCAATGTCATGTTTATCATATACGCCGCCACCAAACACAACTGGTATCTTTTTGTTGTATTTGGTTTCGTATTCTTTCACACAATCTAAAATGGAAACAATTTCTGCATCAAAATTTTCGATTGTCTCTACTTCCTCGGCTTTAAAGCCGAGATGCCCACCGGCCTTCGGCCCCTCGATAACAACCAAATCGGCGGTCGAGTCATGTTTTTTATCCCACATTTTTAAAATGACCTTTGCCGCTTTTAACGATGAAACGATAGGTGCTATTTTTGTTTTCGAATTTTTTACAAGGGCAGGCAAATGAATCGGCAAGCCAGCACCCGAAATGATAAGATCTACTTTGTTGTCTACGCAACATTTTATGTAGTCTGCGTAGTTTTGGCTGGCAACCATCACGTTTACGCCGATGATGCCGTTGTTGCACTTTTCTTTTGCCGTTGCAATATGTTTTTTTAATGCACGGAGGTTGGCCGCCAATGCGTTCTTCAAAAAATCCTCTTCTAAAAAGCCTGGCTGTGCTGCCGAAATAACGCCGATGCCACCTTCATTTGTCACAGCGGCGGCCAGATTCGATAGGCTTACGCCGACACCCATTCCACCTTGTATGATGGGGATGTTTGCAACCAAATCGCCAATGATGAGCGGTTTAAATTTCATAATCATTCTCTCCTAATCGGTATAAGGAATTGTTGTACAAGTTCCTAGGTTAAGTAAGGATGCAACAATCTGTGCAACCCTACGGTTTTGAATATATATCAAATGAAAAATCCTGTCAATAGTTTGTGGCGTAGACGTTGCAACACGAATCGATTTTTATATGTTTTGCTTGTTGTTTATTTTTGGTCTTGGTATAATATAAATGAGCAGAGAGAGATAATGATTGGTTCTTGGAAATATATCTGTATGTCACAAGTAGCGCAATACATAGGAGGGTGCGGATAAAAATGAATTCAAATAGAAATTATAAAGACAGCGTATTCACGAAACTGTTCAAAGACAACGAAAAATTAATCGGGCTATATAATGCCACATCAGGAAAAAATTATCCATTAAATACAAAAGTTGATATTAATACACTGGAAGAAGCACTTTTTTTGGAGAGATTAAATGATATTTCGTTTATGATTGATGGCAAATTGGTCATACTGATAGAACATCAATCAACAGTTAATCAAAATATGCCACTTCGATTTTTGCTTTATATCGGCAGAATATATGAAAAGATAATTGACAGTGAAAATATCTACAGGAAAAGATTAATTAAGATACCAACGCCAGAATTTATCGTTTTATACAATGGTACAGAGGACTTTCCAGATGAAAAAATACTAAAGCTATCCGATGCTTTTAAAGAAATGTCGCCTCATTTGGAGCTTGAGCTGGTGGTGAGGGTTTACAACATAAGCAAAGGTCATAATGAAGCAATTGTTCACAAAAGTAAAGATTTAAATGACTATGTTACTTTTATAGCAAGAATCCGAGAGAACAAAAGCAAAAATATGACGCTTGATGAAGCGATGCAGGAGGCGATTGACTTTTGTTTACAAAATAATATTTTGTATGATTTTCTTAAAGCGAACAGTTCGGAGGTGGTAAATATGCTGTTTACAGAGTTTAATTTGGATGTGGCACAAAAAGTTTGGAAAGAAGAAGGAATAGAGCAAGGAATAGAGGAAGGAATATTGACCGCTGCGCTTGGCATGCTTGAAAAAAATCTAGATGACGAACTTATAAAAGACATACTAAAAATATCACAACAAAGGCTTTTAGAAATTAAAGAGCAGTTTAATCAACCAAGATAAGATTCTATATCTATCAGAAAATACAGAGTGGGTCATTATGCAAGTAAATATAGATAAGAAAATCGATTTAACATTAAATTCAATTCTTCTCAAAAATTATACAACATATTAAATCAACCTTCGCACATAATAAGTTCATATTCCTAGTGCAAAGCGCACAAGCGGAATATAAAAAACTTAGGAGGTGAGTATCCCATGGCATCAAAAAATAGACGAGCAGTTCCCGAAGCAATGGCGGCGCTTAATCAATTTAAATATGAGGTTGCAAATGAAATCGGTGTACCTTTGAAACAAGGGTATAACGGTGATTTGACTTCATACCAAAATGGTTCAGTTGGCGGCTACATGGTTAAAAAAATGATCGAAGCCCAAGAAAGACAAATGGCAGGCAAATAATTTTTTTAATGATGGTTATCGCCATTCCGTTTTAACACATTTGTGATTATATTATAAACAGTTTTGTTTTTATTATAGATATATATAAGAGATGTTCTGAATGCAAAAATTCAGGGCATCTCTTTTTTTCGTTCAATCCTGTACTTGACTCGTTGCCACCCTAAAAATAAAATTACAAAACAGTCATAACCATTCGCATACCCGTAATATATTATTTAGTATAGACAAAGACCTAAGGAGGGTATAAAAATGGAATTGGTGAAAGAAAATATTGTACTTGATAAAAAAGTCGGCTTCGAGACAACGCAATTGTTGCTAGAAGGAGATGTCATCGTACCAGATATTAAGCCTGACATGGATGTCATTTTGCAAACGGATGCAAAAATGATCTTTAATGGCAACGAGCTGTCTCTCGACAGAATCAACTTTACCGGCAAGTTAGACATAAATGTATTATATTTGGCAAAGGGTTCTGAAAAACCCGTACATAGCATGAGTTCGCAACTGCCTGTTGATGATTTTATCAATTTAGACGGCCTCACAAAAGAAATGTGGGTGGAGCTCAAAAGCGACATTACAAACATAGAATACAAGATGTTGAATGACCGAAAAATCAGCTACCGTGCGATCGTGGATGTATCAGCATCGGCCATGTCAAAGGATAGGCACGAGGCCGTCATCAACATCGCCTCCGTACCAGAAGATCAGATGAAAAAAACCGTATTAAAATTAAACAAGACGCTAGATAATAAAGAAGACCGCTTTATCATTAAAGACGAGCTTTCGATTCCGTCGGGAAAGCCAAATATTGCTGAAATCTTGCAGTGTGCTGTCAGCATTTCCAACAAAGAAATCAAAGTATCCCATGACAAAGTGCTGATTAATGGTGATTTGGTGATCTCCACGCTGTACAAAGGCGATACCGATGAGAGTTTTGTTGAGTTTATGGAGCATGAGTTGCCATTTAATGGATCGATCGAAGTAGACGGCGCGGCGGAAGACATGTTCGGCGATGTTAATTTGAATGTCAACGATCGGTATTTTCAAGTGCGTCCAGATGCAGACGGTGAAGACCGCGTGCTAGAGATTGAAGTTTCGGTGGGCGCCAAGATTCGAGTGAGTTGCGAGGAAGAAATCGAGATTTTGGAAGATGCGCATTGCATCAACAAGACGTTGGATATGAAAATGCAAAGCGTTAAATATCCCTCCCTTGTGTGCCGCAACAAGAACCAATGCACCGTAAAGGAAGTCGTTCAATTAGACAAAAGTTGTCCGGATATGTTGCAGATTTTTCGATTGACAGGCACACCTCACATGGATGATATAAAAATCATTGATGATAAAATTGTGGTAGAGGGTATCGTCAACGCGGATATCTTGTATGTGGCAGAAAGTGACGATGTGCCGTTGTACAGTCACAACGTCATGATTCCGTATAGACAGGTGATCGAGACGAAAGGCGCAAGAAACAACGCAGATACAAGCGCAAATGTAGATGTATCCCTAGAGCATGTAGGGTTTAACATGCTGTCGAAGAATGAAGTGGAAGTCAGATGCCTCTTAAACTTTAACACTCTTGTCACCGAAAACAAAGATGGCAACATCATAAACGAAATTAATTTTTCTGACATAGACAAAAGTATCTTGGATTCTGTGGCGAGTATGACCATCTATGTGGTGCAGCCGAATGACTCTCTCTGGAAGATTGCAAAACAGTACAATACTTCCATTGAAGAGTTGCTCTTAATCAATGACATCGAAAATCCCAATGTGTTATATCCGGGTCAAAAACTTTTGATTCTTAAAAAAATAATTGAAACATTGTGACACACACGAAATCAGCGTATAGAAGATGCATACAGTTTGCATTTTTTGTACGCTGTATTTTTATGTCCTCGCAAAAATAAATTTTAAAGCAAATCATTTCATCGTTCCTAAATCGAGAAAGGTGTGATATACTGATATCGGTTTATAAGTATATATGAAGAGGTACGGGCTTGTGGGAATATTCATAACGATGGAAGGCACCGACGGTGCGGGCAAAACAACACAGATTGAATTGTTGTATGCCTACTTAATACAAAACGGATTTGCTGTCTTAAAGACGAGAGAGCCTGGCGGCACCGACATAAGCGAAAAAATTAGAGATATCATTATTGATACAGAAAATATAGAGATGACGGACATGACGGAGGCGTTGCTGTATGCGGCCGCCCGTGCACAGTTGGTCGAGCAAGTCATACGGCCGGCGTTGCAAAAAGGTACGGTCGTCATCAGCGACCGGTTTGTTGACTCTAGTATCGTGTACCAAGGCATGGCAAGAGGTCTCGGAAAAACGACAATCGAAGAGATTAACCGGTTCTCAACAGGTGGGCTTGTACCCGATGTTACATTTTTTTTAGATTTGCCTGTGGCGATGGGCATTGTACGAAAGAGCCAATTTGAAAAACTCGATCGCATCGAAAAAGAAAAATATGCCTTCCATGATAAGGTTTATCGTGGGTATGTCGATATAATGAACGAGAACCAAGGCAGAATAAAAAGAATAGATGCCAACAATACTATAGAATTAATACACCAGCAGATCGTATCTTACACGAAGGAAGTGTTATATAGAGGATGAAACTAGTAATGGCAATTATACATGACGAGGACTCCTTTCATATCATGGATTTGTTAGGCGAGAGGGGTTTTAGCGTTACAAAACTGGCCAGCACGGGCGGTTTTTTGCGTGCAGGGAACACCACGCTCATTTGCGGCGTAGAGGATGCGAAGGCATCGGAACTAACCGAACTTATCGAAAAGACTTGTAAAGCACGAAAACAAAAAAAATTAATCAGTGATGGCGTCTTTTCAGGCATGTCAGAATCGGGTATGCCATATCCCGTGGAAGTCAACGTAGGCGGTGCCACCATATTTGTCGTCAACGTGGAAGAATTTAAGAAAGTATAGCATGAGGAGTCGTTTAACATGGATTTAAAAATTTCTGAATCGACGATCACCAGTGTAGCAGAAAATCAAAAAGTGAGAGAAGCGTCCGACCAACCCGACTTTAGCTTCACGCTAAACAAGGTGGGGGACGACCGCTTGATGGAACGCATCAATGGGTTGATGGATGACATCACAGCCCAGGGCAAAAAATTGGCCGACCATATGGACATCCGTGACATGAAAAAATATCGGGGTATGATTACCGATTTTATCAACGAGGTGGTGACCAATTCTCATGAATTTTCGAGAGAAAACTTTCTTGACCGGCGAGGAAGGCATCGGGTTTATGGCATCGTGAAGCTTGTCAATAAGGGGCTTGATGATTTGGCGCAAAATCTGTTAGACAAAGAAAAAGATCATATCGCGATATTAGATAAGACAGATGAAATTAGAGGATTGTTGCTTGACATTATGGTATAGAACCTGTTTAAGGATGTTTAGCGCCAGATCGTATAGGTGAGTTTTATGTATACATTTGAAGAAATCGTTGGGAATGCTGTACTGATTAAGAGATTAAAAGCCATTATTGAGCACAATACGATTTTTCACGCGTATATACT
>JAVBJY010000186.1:0-4441 GCA_031546735.1 Eubacteriales bacterium | reverse complement strand
TGTCGTCGGCAACAGAACCGCATCATACTGCGCAAAAATCGTGTCGAGTTCTTGTTTCAAAAGTCTTCGAATCTGCATCGATTTAAAATAATAATCGTCATAAAAATCGCTTGTTAAGACGAGCCCGCCCACCATAGCGGCAAGCTTCGTTTCTAAGCCGAAGCTCTCGGTTCTTGCTTTAAGGTATAAGTCATTTACACCGCGAAACGAAGTGGGGCGATAGCCGAATTTGATGCCGTCAAACCTTGAAATGTTGTTGCTTGCTTCGGCGGCAGACAGGATAAAGCTCACCTGTGGCACCACCTGCAAAAGAGGGTAGGCGACAGACGAAACGGTTGCGCCTGCGGCTTCTAGTTTTTTGATAAAGGCTTGTGTTGCCTGTTGGGTTTCTGCGTCTGTTTCATTCATACAATCGCCTAGGATGGCGATGCGCACCGACTGTAAATCGGTGTGCGCCGCGGCATAGGTGTATGACGGGTTTGGGTAACTGGTGCCATCGTTGGCATCATGCCCCGCGATCAACGAAAGGGCGGCAAAGCCACTTTCGATCGTCTTGGCATAAACGCCGATTTGTTCCATGGAAGAAGCGTTTGCCACGAGGCCAAAGCGAGAGACTGTGCCGTACGTTGGCTTGATAAAGCATACGCCTGCTTCGGCGGCAAGTGTTCGGGGCAACCCGTTCGCATCACTGCCGAAGGAAAAATCGGAGATGCCAGTGGCTACCGCAACCGCGCCACCGGCGGCAAGGGTATCTTCGGCGTATGGATTTTTTGTGGTGACGCCGATCGTATTGTTTGAAACGGTGCCGATGCCAAATTCGCTCGTGTTGGTTTTGCCCACGATAATCATGCCTGCTTCGGTCATTTTATCAACCACGGTGGCACCAAACGGCGACTTAAAATTGTGGAGCATCTTAGATGCGGCAGTGGACAGTTCGTTTTTGATTAAAATGGTGTCGTCGACAGACACCGGAATACCGGCGAGGGGAGACACACATTCGCCGTCGTGGATCCTTTTTTGAATCTGCTCGGCTTCTGCAAGGGCTTGTTCTGCCCGAACAGAGATGAAGCAGTCAGAGCGATTGTTGTCGTCAGCCGCTTGTTTTTGTAGGCGGTCTTTGATGAGTTCGACAACGCCGATTTCTTTTGCCTTTATTTTTTGGGCAAGAAGAAGCGGCGATATGGTTTGTTTAGACATAAGGCTACCTCCCTCTACTCAATTGTCTGCGGAACTTGAAAATAACCACCGTTTTTCTCCGGCGCATTTTCTAAGATTTCGCTCCGCGACACCATTTTTTTAGCGATGTCTTCACGAAAGACGTTTTTCATATCCACCACGCTGATGAGCGGCGCGATGTCTTTTGTATCTATTGTTAAGATGTCCTGAAAGCTGTCTTTTAAAAATGAAATTTTTTGTGCCAACCAGTCTCTTTCCGTTTCAGAAAGGTCGAGCTTTGCCATTTTTTCTAGGGCAATCATTTCTTCGTTGCTTGTACCCATACACGACGCCTCCTTATCGAATTCTGATATGCACTTCGCGTAGTTGTTGTTCGGTCACTTCGCTTGGAGAATTTAGCAATAAATCTTGTGCATTGCTGTTCATTGGAAAGGCAACAACTTCGCGGATGCTCTCTTCTTCTGTAATCAGCATGACGATTCTGTCAAGACCCGGTGCCATACCAGCATGTGGTGGTGCGCCAAACTGAAACGCATTGTACATGGCGGAGAAATTTTCTTCTACGTCTTGTTTGGTGTAGTTGGCGAGTTCGAATGCCTTTACCATAATTTCAGGATTGTGATTACGCACGGCACCGGAGGATAACTCTACGCCGTTGCATACGATATCATATTGGTACGCCTTGATTTCAAGCGGATTTTGTGTAAGAAGTGCCTCCATTTCGCCTTGTGGCATCGAAAACGGATTGTGCATGAATTCGATTTTGCCTGTCTCTTCGCTTATGCCATACATCGGAAAATCAACGACGAAACACATCTCGAAGGAACTCTTGTCGATGATGTCAAGGCGTTCGCCGAGGGCGGTACGAATTTGGCCTGCAAATTTGGCTACAAATTTTTCGGCGTCAGAGATAAAGAACAGCGTATCGTTTTCTTTTAGATGAAGCATGTCAACGAGTTCTTGTTGCTTTTCTGGTGATAAAAATTTCACGATCGGACCTTTTAATTCCATTCCTTCTACTATAGAGATATAGCCCAAGCCCTTCATGCCGATATCGGTTGCAAAGGACAGCATTTTTTCGAAAAACGATTTTGACATGGTGGCACAGTTTGGCGCCACGATGCCACGAACCGGTTTGTTTTTAAACGGCATAAAGTCGACGCTTGCAAAAAAATCAGACAAGTCTTCAATGACCAGTGGGTTACGAAGATCGGGTTTGTCTGTTCCATATTTTAGCATGCTCTCGGCATAAGGGATTCGTCGGAAAGGCGCAGGAGATACCTTCTTGTCAGAAAACGTCGTAAAGGTGTCATAGAGCACGGATTCGGCTACTGCAAACACATCTTCTTGTGTGGCAAACGACATTTCAAAATCCAACTGGTAAAATTCGCCGGGTGAGCGGTCGATCTTGGCGTCCTCATCACGGAAACAAGGGGCAATCTGGAAATATTTATCAAAGCCCGATACCATGAGCAGTTGCTTAAATTGTTGAGGCGCTTGGGGGAGGGCATAAAACCGTCCGTGGTGCTTTCTGCTTGGCACAAGAAAGTCACGGGCACCTTCGGGTGAAGAACACGTCAAAATCGGCGTTTGAATTTCTAAGAATCCAAGAGATTCCATCTTAGAACGTAAGAAACTTGTGATTTTAGAACGCATCACGATGTTTTTGTGTACTTCTTTGTTGCGCAAGTCTAAAAATCGATACTTCAAACGAACATCCTCACGGGTATTCTTGGAAGACTCGATCTCGAAGGGAAGTTGATTGCGGGATGCACCCAACACCGTTGCTTTGTCTACCCGTAGTTCGATGTGACCTGTTTCGATTTTTGGGTTTACGGTTTCTGTGTCACGCAAAACGACAGTGCCCTCTACGCTGATGACACATTCACGACAGATGTTTTTTGTGATCTGGTCGTCATGGAATACAATTTGGGTGACGCCGTAATGGTCTCTTAAATCGACAAAGATAACGCCGCCGTGGTTTCGGATCGTGTCTACCCAGCCGGCAAGCTTGGCTGTTTGGTTGATGTTGTCTTTTGTCAGTTCGTTACAATGGTGCGTTCTGTACTCATTCATTGCATATCCTCCATAGTTTAAAATTCGGCAAAAATAAAAAACGCCCCGAAAAATCCAAAGATTCTTCGGGGCGAGAAAGTCGAAACTTCCCGCGGTGCCACCCGCATTGGCACAAATGTGCCCGCTCATCATGCCCAATGTAGGGCATAAACACCCAAACCATTCGGAACAAGTTGTATAAAGAAGCATAATCAAAAAGTGTTACTCTGATGCGGCACAACGAAGTCGTTGTGTGGCAAAACCTAGTGGCACCCAAGCGACATTTGCAGCCGATGATGTCGCCTCTCTAGTGGGCGTGTGAAGAAGGGAGAGGTCTTTTTGACAAAAATAAAACGACATATTGTACTTAATGCACACATGCTAGCACATCGGCAGGGCATTGTCAATCATTTTTGAAAAAAGTTCACAAAGCAAACTTTTAACCTCATTACTCTACATTCACAATAATCGTTATCGTATTTCCGATAACATTTGAATATTTGTCCATCCCAGACACCATAAGCCGCACTTTCTTCCCCTTTAATTCGCTAGGGAAAACAAAATCGTGCTTGAACTCCAGAATGGAAGGCGCAACGACCGCCGCCGCTGTATCAAAGACGCCCTCGCGCAGGAGGTCTAGTCGGGCGTGAAAATCGCTGTCTGGGTAAACGCGTGTGAGCGTTACCGGGCGAAGGCTTTCAATCGGCACATCGCAGGATACATACGCATAGCGAATGTTTGTTATCCTGTTGTCTATTGTGTATTTATTGCTTTCATCCCTTGTGACATCACTCGGTATTGGTTTGCACACACCATAGAAGGATACCGTTTCTCCTGCCTTGACATGAACACCATCATGCAAATTCGTATCGCTTTTCATGTTTTTTAGGTCGCTTATATTTACATAGTTATCAACGGAGATGCCAGTTGGAAAGTCAGCGCGGGTAAGCGCAATTGGCTTATCACGTTCAAATTGCTTAAAGGTTCCCTTAATATCGCCATTCGGCAAAATGGGTTCGCCAATATCATAATATTCATACGTTAGGCGCGAATAGTCATCGATTGCATTGTCATATGCAAGCTGACCGACTTCGACGTTATAGGTCGCGCTTGTCGCGGACACATTATAGACATAAAAATGCACGCGCCCCTCGATATATTCCTGACTGTCCGCCAGTCTCCATTTTGGTAGTATTTCGCAAAACATGTC
>JAVBJY010000009.1:0-4473 GCA_031546735.1 Eubacteriales bacterium | reverse complement strand
AAATTTTTGCCGATAATGCATTTGCACGTGTGAAATGGGAAGCCGCTTTGAAGATGACGTGGCTTGTAACGAGCATCGCGGGTTTTGTAAATTTGTTCGCACTATCATTTTTTAACTAACAAGAGGTGAATTAGATGAGTTTTTTAAAAAAATCACCGTGGCTTTTGCACTATGATGGCTCAAGCTGTAACGGTTGTGACATAGAAGTGTTAGCATGTTTGACCCCGCTGTATGACGTGGAACGGTTAGGAATTATCAATACGGGAAATCCTAAGCATGCAGATATCTTCTTGATCACAGGCAGTATAAATGAACAAAACGTAGAGGTTGTAAAGCAATTGTATGCACAAATGCCAGCGCCAAAAGTGGTGGTCGCAGTCGGCATCTGCGCGGCGACAGGTGGCATCTTTGCCGAATGTTATAATGTCAAGGGTGGCGTCGACCAAGTGATCCCGGTGGATGTGTATGTGCCAGGTTGTGCCGCGCGCCCCGAGAGTATTATAGCGGGCGTTGCGCAAGCTTTGGAAATATTGGATAAGAAACATAAGGAGGCATAAGCAATGTCAAGTGAGCAAACCGTGGAAACAGTAGAACAGGCAATGCTGTTTGAAAAAGTGTCAGACAGAAAAAGCAAAGGGCAACGTCTGATTCATATATGTTGTACAAAAAAAGACGGCTACGAAATTACCTATGCGTTTGATAATGCGTACAATGTAGAAAACATTCGTATCCAGATTACCGAGGATACAGAAATCGAAAGCGTCAGCCCGATTTATTCGTATGCGTTTTTGTATGAGAACGAGATCAAAGATTTATTTGGTGTAAAAATTAAAAATATTACGTTGGATTATAACGGAGGCTTGTATAGAACAGCTGTTAAAACGCCATTTAACGTATAGAGAGGAAGGTACTTATGTCAAAAAGAACGGTTATCCCTTTTGGTCCACAACATCCTGTGCTTCCTGAGCCGATTCATCTGGATTTGGTTTTGGAGGACGAGACAGTTGTAGACGCAATACCTTCCATTGGGTTTATACACAGAGGGTTAGAAAAATTAGTAGAGAAAAAAGATTATATCGAATATGTATATGTAGCAGAACGGATATGCGGCATCTGTAGCTTTGGTCATGGCCTTGGCTACTGCTTGGCGGTCGAGAATATGATGAACGTTGAAATCCCTGATCGCGCGACGTTTTTCCGTACGATGTGGTTAGAACTGTCGAGAATTCATAGCCATACCCTTTGGCTTGGGCTGTATGCCGATGCCATTGGCTTCGAAAGTCTCTTTATGCATTGTTGGAAACTTCGCGAGAAGATTTTGGATCTTTTTGATATGACGACAGGCGGTCGTGTTATTTTTTCAGTGTGTAAGATAGGCGGCATCCGAAAAGACGTAGATGAAGAAATGCTTAAGAAAATGGTAGACGTGCTAGACGAATTTTACAGAGAGTTTGACGAGATTAGCAAAGTGTTTATCAACGACACCTCCTTGAAGCACCGTTCGGTTGGCGTCGGTACATTAAGCGAGCACGAAGCGTTCAAACTTGGCGCTGTAGGGCCTATGGCGAGAGCGAGCGGCATCCGTTCAGACATGCGTATGCTGGGCATGCTTGCGTACAAACATTTAGACTTTCAACCGATCGTAGAGACGACAGGCGATTGCTATGCCAGAACCCTTGTGCGCATACGCGAAACGCTCCAATCCATTAATCTGATTAAAAAATGTATCGAGTTGATGCCAAAAGAAGGCGCAATCGATGTGAAAGTGACAGGTAACCCAACAGGCGAGTTTACCTCCCGCATCGAGCAACCACGTGGTGAGGGTATTTATTACGCAAAGGGCAACGGAACGAAATTCTTAGAGAGAATGAGAGTAAGGACACCGACCTTCGCAAATATACCGGCACTGGTTCATACGTTACAAGGTTGTCAGCTTGCAGACGTTCCAACGATGATTTTAACGATAGACCCTTGCATTAGTTGCACAGAACGATAGAAGGAGTGAAGACATGTCTTTTTTTTCAATGGGAAAGACCATCTATAAAAATCTTTTTACAAAACCAGAGACAGTAAGCCTAGCGGATCTTGGCAAACTTGGGCGCGAGCGCACGAGAGGCCATGTGACGATAGAGGTTGACGCCTGTATTTTTTGCGGCATCTGTGCAAAAAAATGCCCGACCCATGCAATCGCTGTTAAGCGCCCTGAGGCAGAGTGGTCGATCGAGCGCTTTAATTGTATTCAATGCAGTAGCTGTGTTGATTCGTGCCCCAAAAAATGCCTTCATATGGATCGTGCCCAGACGGCACCGTCTGTCGACAAGACAATCGACCTTGTAAAGGGTGAAATCAAGCCAAAGGTAGCACCAGTTGCCGCTGACAAGAAAGTCGATCTTGCAAAAGGTGAGACCGAACCAAAGGCAACCGCGCAAAATGCATGAGTATCCAATCACGCAAGAAATTATACGCATCGCCGAATCGGTTTCAAACGAGCACGAGGGGGCGCTGATTAAAAAAATCACCATCGTTGCCGGTGAATATTCAGGATACATTGCCGAAAGCATACAGATGTATTTTGATATTATCGGCAGCGGTACGGTTTGTGAGCACGCGTCACTAGACATCATTAAGGTAAAGCCAAAGTTAAAATGTCGCGCGTGCGGCAACCTGTTTGAAAGGCGGCCGTTTTCCTTTGAATGCCCGACATGTAAAGGCGAGGGCGCGCCGACCGAAATCGGCAGAGAATTTTATATCGAATCAGTAGAAATGGATGATTGAATCATGGAAAACAAAGTCGTAACGATGGAAAATATTCACAAAAGAAACGAACAATTGGCGGCAGAACTGAACGCCGACTTAACCAAAAAAGGCGTGTTCACCGTGAATGTGATGGGCGCACCGGGCGCAGGCAAGACGTCTGTTTTGGTGTCGTTAATCAAACAATTAAATGAGGCGTGCTTTGTCATCGAAGGCGACATCGAATCAGACATTGACTCGATGAAGCTAAAAGAACTGGGCATTTCGAATATCCAGATTAATACGGGTGGCGCGTGCCATTTGGACACGCCGTTAATCAAAAACGCCGTGGATGAAATTGATGTAAAAGACTGCATCTTATTTATCGAAAACATCGGAAACCTTGTATGTCCGGCAGAATTTTTAATCGGAGAGCATATCAAAATGCTGATCTGCACCGTGACAGAGGGCAGTGACAAGCCATACAAATATCCGTTGGCGTTTGAGAAAGCAGATGTTATCATCATCAACAAAATCGATTTGACAGCGTACGTGTCTTTTGACGAAGCGTACTTTATGAAGGGTGTGCGGGCATTAAACCCAGAGGTGCCTGTCTTTTCAGTGTCGGCCACAACAGGAAAAGGGTTTGGTGAGTTGAGCCAGTGGATGCAAAGTGCGAAAGAAAAATCACTAAACAAATTATCATAGAAGGCTTGGTGCAGGGCATTGGTTTTCGACCATATGTCTATAACTTGGCGGTGCAATATGACATGCGTGGCAACGTATTAAACGCCGGTGGCATCGTCGAGATTCATGCGTCTGGCACAGAGCAAAACTTTACGAAATTTTTAGACGGTCTCACCCATCCGAAGCTACGCCATGCACGCATTGACAATATGCACATGGTGGATGTGCCAGAGGAAGCGTGGGACGCGTTCCATATCATAGAGAGTGAACAGACAGGCAAAGCGAATCGGATTGTCATACCGGCCGATTTGCCTGTTTGCGATTGTTGTTTAGAAGAATTAAACACGGAGGAAAACCGTAGGCATCAGCATCATTTTATAAGCTGTATCGCCTGCGGCCCCCGTTATACGATTATCCAAAAACTCCCCTACGACAGAGAAAACACCGTTATGGAGGATTTTGGCATGTGCGAATTGTGCCAGGCCGAGTATGAAAATTGTGCCGCCAATCGTTATTTTTGCCAGACGATTTCGTGCAAACAGTGTGGCCCCCAAAGCATTTATGTGAAGGGGGGCGCAGAATATGTGGGTGACGAAGCATTCGGACAGGCCGTTTGTGACATAGCGGCGCAAAGCATCATTGCCGTTAAAGGGATCGGTGGCTTTCACTTTGTTTGTTCGCCTTTTTGTGAACAGACCGTGACGGCGTTGCGGCACTTTAAGGGCAGAGAGCACAAGCCGTTTGCCATCATGTTTCAAACCGTTGCACAAATTAAGAAGGTTTGCGCGGTGTCGGAGGAAGAGGCAGACATGCTCATGTCGCCCATTCATCCCATCGTGCTTTTGCGTTTTTTAGATGAACCATGTTTGGAGAGGCCGTTTGCGCCCAATGTCGTCAATGGCAGCCTATATTGTGGCTGTTTTTTGCCGACGACAGCGTTACAATACATGATGGTCGAACAGGGGGGGCCGCTTATTTTTACGAGCGGCAACATCAGTGATTCGCCTATTATACAAGATGAAGACGATATGCTTGCACTTTGTGCAGACCGCA
>JAVBJY010000114.1:0-5002 GCA_031546735.1 Eubacteriales bacterium | reverse complement strand
GTTGTCGTTGTCGTACTATTTGCAGTTGGTGCACCACCATCTTGACTTTGTCTCAGTTTTTACCTTTGTTCACGCCAGTGTGTTTTTGATTTTGTGTTTAAGCTATCGTGATTTTGTGCGGGCGTCTAATCCCCTTACGGTGAAGTACGGTGTATTGGCCGCGCTTGCGGGCATTTTGATCGTATTTGTCAACACGTCCATTGGGTTTTTTATTCTGCGTAAAAATTATCATGGCATTGTGGACATTGTGGATGCATTTATCTACTCGTTTAACTGGTTCTTTGTGCATGCCGATGTGACATTGAAGCATACGAGAATGGCGATATTGTATGCAGACTTTGCCTTTACGTTGTTCTGGATTTGTATTGCATTCGCCTTTGTGTTGATACTGACGCCTCTTATTTATCAGCCTTCGGCTACGATATGGGAGCGGAATCGGGTACGCACCCTTGTCAACAAGCACTCGCAAAACCCACTGTCCTATGTCTGCGTAGAGGACGATAAAAAATATTTTTTTGGAAGCAACGTAGAGGGTGTCATTGCATTTACGATTGTCGGCGGTGTCATTGTGTGCGTGGGTGATCCGATTTGTGGCGCAGATGATATGGGTATCTTTCTGATGGAATTTTTGCGTTATGCAAAGAATAACGATTTGGAGATTATCTTTTGTGAGACAACCGATGCGTTTTTGGACGTATACCAGAGCATGGGCTTCAACCGGTTGAAGTATGGGGAAGAGGCGATGTTCTATTTGCCCGAGTACACGTTGGTGGGTAGAAAAAAAGTAAATTTGAGAAATATGATTATCCGTGCAAATGGCGCGGGCATCAGCGTCGTCGAATACAAGCCACAAGAGAAAAGAGACGCGACCATCGAGAGCCAAATGAACGACGTGTCAAACGAATGGCTTGTAAGCAAGAAGAGCGGCGAGCTCTCGTTCATGATTGGCACCGTCGGGTTAAAAAACCCGATGGACAAGCGCTATTTTTTAGGCGTGGACGAAAGTGGCACCGTGCAAGGGTTTATCGTGTTTTATCCATATATGCAAAAGCTTGGGTACTATGCCGATATCACAAGACGGCGCACAGAAGCACCTGTCGGCGTTATGGAAAAAATTATGACATCTGCCTTCGAGACAATGAAGGAGGAGGGCGTTTTGTGGTGCAGTATGGGCATCGCCCCTCTCGCCAACATCACCGCGACAGGAGAAAAAGCGTCATTTTACGAGAAGCTCTTAACCTTTGTGTATGAAAATATGAACCAACTTTATAATTTTAAATCACTCTATCACTATAAGTCAAAATATGTGCCAACGCATTGGCACGAATGCTATCTCGTATATTACAAACAAATCACGCCAAAGATGGTGTATGCGCTGATCAAAGCCCAAAATCCAAAAGGCGTATCAGAGTATTTGTTTGCAGGGCTTCGAACATTGTTTAAGGGGAATGGAAATGAAAGAGAAAAAAACCCGTCATGAATCGGGTTATCTAGATGTTGGCGATTTGTTGTTGCACTATATTACATGCGGAGAGGGCGAGCCGTTTATCCTACTGCACGGCAATGGGCAATCCATCTCTGCCTTTAGGCGTCAACTGGCATTTTTTAGCCGCTACTTTTATTGTGTCGCTATCGATAGCCGCGGGCATGGCAAGTCGATCAATCCTTCTATGGAGACCGATATCGGGTATGACGTCATGGCGAGGGATCTGCTGCAAGTGATGGATCACCTGCACATACAACGAGCACACCTGCTTGGGTGGAGCGACGGCGGCATCACAGGTTTGCTATTTGCTTCTGCTCATTCTGACCGCGTTTTGTCGCTTTGCATGATGGGTGCAAATTTTGATATAAGCGGGTTGAAGCGGTATGTGCGGTTTGGTATTTTGGCGGCGTATTATGTCACCCTTCCATTCGTGCGGCAGTTTCGTGCGGCAGATCGACACAACAAGCGCGTAAGCATGATGATGAACCAGCCCACCATTTCGGAACGACAGCTCAAAAACATTCAAGCCCCTGTACTCATTATTTCGGCCAAGCGCGATTTTGTACAGCTTGATCACACAAAAAATATGGCGGATACCATTAAAAATTCTGAGATGCTCATTTTAGATCGCGCCAATCACTTTGCGCCTATATGGAAAGAAAAATCATTTAATATGGCCGTCTTGGCATTTATCCGCCGTATACAAGCGAACGCATAAAAAACGCCTTGCACCCTGATGTTGGGGCAAGGCGTTTTTTACGCGTTCGCGGTATTGCATGAGCTACCGCCGCAGTAGCGGTATAGACGATTGCATTTTTAACAGATACTTGCAGACAAATGTTGTCAAAAGCACATGAAATGGAAACTGCACAACGTTGTTTATGAACCGACCAGTCGAGAAATATTTACTGGCACCGGTGCCATACATCACGGACGACCATACAAAATTCAAGCCAAATCCCACGAGGATAATGACGAGTGCACGGGCAATGGCGACCCGCTGAATGCTGACAGGGCGATTGTACAATAGGCAAGCATAAATTAAATTTGAAATCATGGCACTAATGGCGTATCCACCAAAGTAGGCGCTACCATGGGAATTTATGAGAAAGCCAACAGTATCCGTTACGAACCCGAAGGTGAGTGCCGCCCACGGACCATATAAGAGTGCCACCATGACCCCCGGTAAATACGAAAACCCGATAGCCTTGAAGGTTGGTGTGAGATAAATGCTGAACTGGTCGAGCACGACGGACAAAGCGACCATCATCCCCATGACGACCGTGCTCCGCACGGTAAACACGTCTTTAATCGAGAACCAACTTGCCAAAGAATCCTTGAAACTACTATTTTTTTGCATAAAAATAACCACCTCTGCTTTAAGATATATCGACGCGAAACGCCGAAATGATTGCACTGTAAGCACCGTGGTATATGATATATCAATGACCAGTATGCAACAGCGGGATGCGAAATTTGTACCGCAAGCCAATTGGCTTTTCGTTTCGTTGGCAACTCCCCGTCCAACAAACACTACGGGAATGGGTGCCAGCCATCAGCTTGTACCCATTCCCAACGCACATCATTTCTACTCTGTTCCTTTTTTTGAACTTTCTAATCGGATCTCCGCCCGTTTGATTTTTCCGCCTAACGTTTTTGGTAGTTCGTCTACAAATTCGACGATGCGCGGATATTTGTACGGTGCGGTGGTCCTTTTTACGTGCTCTTGTATTTCTTTGATCAGGGCATCAGACGGCGAGAAGCCGTTGGCAAGCACGATGGTCGCTTTGACCACTTGCCCACGCACCTCATCTGGTGCCGCCGTAATGGCACATTCTAACACAGATGGGTGCTCAAGTACAGCACTTTCTACTTCGAACGGACCGATGCGATAGCCAGAGCACTTGATGACGTCATCTTTTCGCCCAACAAACCAGTAATAGCCAGAGAAGTCGCGCCACGCCAAGTCGCCCGTATGGTAGACGCCGTCTTTGACGCAGGCGGTGTTGACACAGCCGTTTTCATAATAGCCTTGGGTAAGACCGAGTGGATATTGTTTGTCAAGGCGGATCACAATTTCGCCTTCTTCGCCGTCTGGGCATGAGCGGCCGTCTTCATCGATTAAGTCGATGTCGTAGAGAGGGGATGGCTTGCCCGTAGAGCCGGGTGTTGGCTCAAACCATTCAAAATTGGCAAGCAGTACACTCGATTCAGATTGACCAAAGCCTTCGCAAAGTTTAAGGCCGGTCGCCTTTAAAAATTGGTTAAACACTTCGGGGTTTAACGGCTCACCCGCAATCGAAGCATGGTGGATAGACGAAAGATCATATTTTGACAAATCTTCTTTGATAAAAAAACGATACATCGTGGGCGGCGCGCAAAATGTCGTCACTTGATATTTTTCGATGACACGGAGCATTTTGTCGGGTACAAATTTGTCCATGTCATACGCCATGATGACAGCGCCCGAAAGCCATTGACCATATATTTTGCCCCATCCGAATTTCGCCCAACCGGAGTCAGAAATGGTGAGGTGTAGCTTGTCTTCCTCTACTTTTTGCCAATATTTTGCCGTCGTAATATGCCCCAACGGATATGTAAAGTTGTGCGCCACCATTTTTGGCATCCCTGTCGTGCCGGAGGTGAAATACAACAACATTAAATCTGTCGACAAAACCTCGTCGCCACCTGTCGCGCGTTCAAATACGTCAGAAAATTTTTCGGAGGCCTCCATCAGGTGCACCCAACTGTCTCTCGGCGCACCGACAATCGCTTTAAACAAAAGACTCGGAGAGTGAGGCACCGCCGCCTCGATTTGCTCTACAATATACGGCTCGTCTACGGCGATAATCATTTTAATGTTGGCGGCGTTGTTTCGATAGACGATATCTTTTTTTGTAAGCTGGACAGAGCCGGGGATCAAAACGGCGCCGATCTTATGAAGCGCAATGGCTGTCAGCCAATATTCATAGCGTTGTTTCAAAACCAACAGCACGATGTCACCTTTTTTGACGCCGAGGTCGACGAGCATGTTGGCAATGCGGTTGCTTGCTTTTTTTATTTCTAAAAATGTGAACGTTCTCTCTTCGCCAGCGTCGTTGCACCAAACCAATGCTTTTTTATTTTCATTGGCATCTGCCCACGCATCTACACAGTCAAAGCCAAAATTGAAATTATAGGGTACGTCGATTTTATAATTTTCTTTAAACTCTTCGTAGGAAGAGAAAGTTGTCTGTGGTAAAAAGTTTGTCAGCATCGCAATCTCCTTCTGAAAATATACCGCTATTCATGAATGATGGTCAAAAATTTGGCAGGTTTGTCACCGGCGGCACGCTGTCCGTGGGGGTGGGTCGGGTCAAAATAAACACAGTCTCCGGGCTTCATCCACACCTCTCGTCCGTCATAGTCTACAATCATTTCGCCCTCTAGGCAATAATTAATTTCTTGACCAGTATGGGTGACGGGAACGGGTCTTGTCTTGGCTGGATTTAACGTCACAATCATCGGCTCCATCTT
>JAVBJY010000240.1:0-26882 GCA_031546735.1 Eubacteriales bacterium | reverse complement strand
TGAAAAATGCGGATACAGCGACTCTAATTATTTTAGCATTAGCTTCAAAAGAAAATATGGCTGCTCGCCAAATAAATACAGAGATGTTATAAACAAATGAGGAACCCAATGGAAAAACGCACGAAAAATAAAATAAACAACCGCATATTCATCTATTTTACCTTTGCGTCGTGCATTGTTATTCTTTTGGTGACATTTTTTTTCGTAAACTCTTTTTCACGGGCAATACGGCTTGAAGGGGTTCGAATTACAAGCAACACACTAGACCGCAGCGGCAAAAACTTAGAGCGCTATATCAACCAAGTAAAAGAACTGTCACTCATTTTAGAGAACACCCCAGTCGTAAAATCGTTTTTTAACAGCGGAACCGTGTCTGAAGCCAAGCAGGCAGAGATTGAAAAGCTGTTGATGGATGTTGTGATGATTAAACCGGATCTTGTGTCGATTGTATTCGTTGGGCGTGATGGCAGGCTCGTGTCCAATGTAAAAGATCTGCCGATGGCGCTCTCTGGTGACATGATGGATATGCCATGGTATAAAGAAACGCTTAATAACGGCGGACAGCCGGTGTTAACCTCGGCACGGATGCAAGATTTTTCGGCCAATAAGGATACGTGGGTCATTTCGATGTGCCGTGAGATAAAGGCGGCGGATGGCACCAATCTTGGTATGATACTGATTGATTTGAACTACAGTGTTATTGAGGACGTTTTAGGCAATTTAGATTTAGGCAAAAATGGATATGTATATGTCATAAATGACAAAGGACAGCCAGTATACCATGAGGATGTCTCCTATTTTACTGACAGCAAAAAAGCGGCCACTTTATTGAAAGAAGCCCATGCCCAGTCGGACAGCAATGGAAAATCGGTTACCTCCAGTTATCATTTAACAAATGCGGATTGGCTTGTTGTTGCCAATACTTCCTTAGATTCGATGCGCATGATACAAGACGATATTGTGCATGCGGTCATCATCAGTACAATCGCATTGGCGATACTGGCTTCTATTTCTAGCTTTCGAATCAAACAATTGATGGGTGACATCAAAAGAAAAGAACAGGTATTGCGGGAAACCGAGCTTTCTGCGTTGCAAAACCAAATCAACCCACACTTTTTATACAATTCACTGGATACGATTATATGGATGGCAGAGTTTAAAAAAATCGAAAAAGTAATCGCAATCACCAGTGCACTTGCAAGGTTTTTTAGGTTGTCACTTAGTTCTAGCGGGATCACGTCTTTTGGCAATGAGCTAGAGCATGTCAAGCAATATTTGCAAATACAGAGTTATCGATACGAGAATCTATTAACGTATGAAATCGATGTGGACGAGTCGTTGATGAACTGGAAAGTGCCTAAGCTGATTTTGCAACCGATTGTTGAAAATGCGATTGACCATGGCATCAGAGGGAAAAAAGAAGGTGGTGTTGTAAAAATATCGGCATCAGTCAACAGGGATAGGCTAGAGATCATCGTTGCGGATGATGGGGTTGGGTTTGCTTGTGAGAAGAATTACGCTTTGCCTACAGACGCGATGTTAAAAGGCGATGTGTTTCAGCAGGAGAAGGATAGTGTGCATACGAAGAAGCGATCTTCTGGTGTTGGCTTAAAAAATGTGGCCATGCGCGTATACTTGTTTGGCGGAGAAGATTGCGGGGTCATGATTGACAGTACGCTGAACGTAGGAACAACCGTAAAACTGATGGTAAGAAATGTCAATACGAAAGGGGCTGTTGCAGGGTGAAGGTTTCATGCCTGGCAGTAGCCCCTTTCTTATTTTTTGTGCGTTGTCTTCGTGCCCTTGCTACTCCTGCAAAGCGTTTAGCTCTTGCGCGCGATGTTCAATTTTATCAATATCTAGGCTATTGAGATTGAAGCTTTCTGCCAGAATATTGTTCTCTAATCTCTGTTTGGCATCGGTTGGAAGGGGATTGCCTCGGTGGGGTTCGTTATTGGTAGAGTATGCGTTTTTTACCGACTTCATCAATCGTCACCTCGTAGCAAATTTTCTGCGTAATCTTTAAGCGATGCAAGCGAGTTTACATTGTCGCCCCTAGAGCTAATCTGCTCTCTCACGTAGTCGGGCAAATTGTTGAAATATTGATTGGCTTCACTGCTGTCCGCCACTAAGCTGTTTAAACTATCATATGTGGTTGCCATTTTAACACCTCCTATAGGAGCAGTGTTTCCATTTTCAAAAAATTGATTCACAAAAAGTTCGCGCAACGAACTTTTAACCTTTGTTAATGTAAAGATTGACAAGGCAGAATGTAGATTTTATACTGTATACCACATAAGGGGGATGTTTATGCAAAATAAAAAAAATCTATTCACCACAAAAGAAATGACTACGATCTCGATGTTGACCTGTCTACTGGTCGCTTCATCACAGATTAATGTTCCCTTCCTGTTTGCTGTGCCATTCACATTGCAGACTTTTTTTGTTTTTTTGATACAAAACATAGGGACACCGAAAACGAGTATCTTTACCATCCTGCTCTATATTTTACTAGGGGCAATCGGTGCGCCGGTTTTCTCAAGGTTTGGGTCGGGTGTTGGTGTTCTGTTTGGTCCGACGGGCGGCTACATTTGGGGCTTTTTGGTGAGCACCATTTGTATGGCTTGGCCAAGTGCAAAATTTGTACACTCGTGCCTAAGCCCCTATAGACGGATCGGCTTTCGCGTTGTCTTTATGCTATGTGCCATTGTAATTATCCATGGGATGGGTATATTTCAGTTTTCAATTGTCAATCATATATCCACTTCAGAAGCCTTTTATAGTTTGTGTGCCTTTATCGGAATTGATGTTGCAAAGGGCGTGGTTGCGGTGTTTATCAGCGAGGAACTGCGTCAGCGACGTGTGGGGATGGACATGCTTTTATAAAAATTTTTTAATTCCTACTAAATTACTTGACATTGATTTCAAAATGGGGTAAATTATTTGTAGAGGCAGTTTAAAATGTCTGTACCGCTTTTGGTATAGAGGTCTGCTTCATGTATACAATACAAACGATTGAGATTGAAGGTGTTTATATGAAGGTGTCTACAAAGGGTCGATATGGCTTAAAAGCAATTATCGACGTCGCAACTCATGGTGCAGAATCTTGTTGCGTCACAATCAAGAGCATTTCAGAACGCCAAGGTATACCCGAAAACTACTTAGAACAACTGATGGCTACGTTAAAAAAAGCCGGGTTTGTGAAAAGTACGCGGGGTGCCCAAGGTGGATACGTGCTGAGTAGGCGCCCAGAAGAAATTTCTGTCGGCGATCTGTTGCGAACGCTTGAAGGGCCATTGGTTTTGGTTGATTGTGATTCGAACAAGCAAACCAAGAGCTGTGGAAGCGGAGATTGCAAATCATGCGTCACAAAAGACGTCTGGAAAAAAATGAGCGACAGCATTGTAGAGGTCGCCGATTCTATTAATTTAAGCGATTTAATTATGAAAGATAACAGTTAATAAAATATGGAGGCGAATGAAATGAAAGGCGTATATGTTGACAATGCGGCAACAACGGGTGTCAGACCAGAAGTATTAGAGGAAATGCTACCCTATTTAAAAGAAGAATACGGCAATCCGTCCAGTCTCTACAAAATCGGTAGAGACAACAAAAAAGCAATTGACAATGCAAGAGAGAAAGTGGCCAGTATAATCGGTGCCGACGCCAATGAGATTTATTTCACGGCGGGTGGATCAGAGTCTGATAACTGGGCGATCAAAGGCATAGCCGAAAGCTACAGGCAAAAAGGCAACCACATCATCACGTTGGCAATCGAGCATCACGCTGTGCTACACACTTGCCAGTATTTAGAGACCAAAGGCTATGAAGTCACCTATTTGCCAGTGCAACCCAATGGCATTTTGGATATAGAACAATTAAAAAAAGCCATTAAGGCTGAGACAATATTAATTACCATCATGTTTGCCAACAACGAAATCGGAACGATCCAGCCGATTAAAGAGATCGGACAAATTGCAAAAGAACATGGTATTTTATTTCATACAGATGCCGTGCAGGCCGTGGGACATGTACCCATCGATGTAAAAGAAATGAACATCGACTTGTTAAGCTTGTCGGGGCATAAGTTGTATGCGCCTAAAGGAATCGGCGCCTTGTACGTGCGAAAAGGCGTGCGAATCAAACCATTTGTCCACGGGGGCGCACAAGAGCGAAACAAGCGGGCAGGCACTGAAAACGTACCCGCTATCATAGGGCTTGCAAAGGCGGTCGAGCTAATCGGCGCCGAGATGGAAGACGAGCTTACGCGAATCACAAAGCTTAGAAACCAATTGATCGACGGCATACTAGAAAAAATCCCGCATGTCATTGTAAACGGAGACAGAGACAGCCGCCTCCCCGGCAACGCCAATGTGTCGTTCGAATTTATAGAGGGCGAGTCCATTTTGCTTATGCTTGACATGAAGGGGGTATATGCGTCGAGTGGTTCGGCCTGTACGTCGGGGTCGCTAGACCCGTCCCATGTGTTGCTTGCCATTGGTCTTCCTCATGAAAAAGCACACGGTTCGTTGCGTGTCAGTTTGGGGCGAAACAACACAGAAGAGGATGTTTTGTATATATTAAAAGAGCTACCACCGATTATAGAAAGATTAAGACAAATGTCACCATTGTATCATGCCTAGTTAGGCAATATCAAAAGACGAGAAGGAGAGACATTGTATGTATAGTGAAAAGGTAATGGATCATTTTTCGAATCCGAGAAATGTAGGAGAGATAGAAGGCGCAAGTGGCGTTGGCACCGTGGGCAACGCAAAATGTGGCGACATCATGAAGGTATCGTTGCAAATTGAAGGCGACATCATTGTAGATGCCAAGTTTAAAACGTTTGGATGCGGCGCGGCCGTGGCGACCAGTAGCATGGCAACAGAACTTGTGAAGGGTCGTACGATACAAGATGCGCTTCAAGTGACAAACAAAGCCGTGATGGAAGCGCTAGACGGGCTACCAGCGGCGAAGGTACATTGCTCATGTCTAGCAGAAGAGGCCGTACAGGCGGCATTGTGGGACTATGCGACAAAGCATAACATCGTAATTGAAGGATTAGAAGAACCAAAAGAGACAGAAGAACACGAACTACCAGAGGAGTAATCAGATGAAGAAAAAAGTTGTACTCGGTTTGTCAGGCGGGGTTGATAGCGCAGTGAGCGCCTACCTCCTCCAAAAAGAAGGATTTGACGTGATCGGTGTGCATATGATTATGTCTGATGTCGTAAATACAGCGTTACGAGATGCGCAAACGGTGGCAGATGCACTTTCGATTCCTTGCCACGCGGTCGATTTGAAGGATTCATTCAAACACAATATCATCGATTATTTTGTGAATGCGTATGTAATGGGTAGTACACCCAATCCGTGCGTCGTGTGCAATCGATTTGTAAAATGGAAGGTGCTTCTGGATAAGGCCGCCGAATTCGGCTGTGACAACATCGCCACAGGTCATTATGCAAAGGTTGTCAAAAAAGGCGACCGTTACACCGTGAAGACATCAAAAACAGATAAAAAGGATCAGACCTATGCGCTCTATAATGTGACGCAAGAGCAGTTATCAAAAGCGATCATGCCCATCGGGCATTATATAAAGGAAGAGGTCAGGCAAATTGCGGCAGAGGCGCAGTTGCCAGTTGCGAAAAAGCCTGATAGCCAAGAGATTTGTTTTATCCCCGACGATGACTATGCGGGCTTTATTAAGCAACATGTGGATGCAACCGCGATTCAAAAGGGGAATTTCATTGACGAACATCACAACGTGCTAGGCCAGCACCAAGGCATCGTGCATTATACAGTGGGGCAACGAAAAGGGCTTGGCATCGCCTTTGGTACGCCACGGTATGTGACAGAAATCATACAATCGACCAATGAAGTTGTTTTGGGAACCAATGACGAGTTGTTTAAACATACGTTGTGCATGGAGCATACAAATTTCATGTCCATCGAAAAACTTGACGGTGAGATGCGCGTGTTTGGTAAAATTCGGTATGCGCATAAAAAATCACCTTGCACCATAAGGATGAAAGGCGATTTTTTAGAAGCTGTCTTTGATGAACCCCAACGGGCGATTACAAAGGGGCAGGCGGCTGTGTTTTATGATGATGAAGATTGCATTGTATGCGGCGGAATCATTTTGTAGGATCGTTTTGTATATCGGGCAGTGCCCACAACCATTTTGTGTAATACGAGATGGCTGTGGGCATTGCCTTTTCTTTTAGCTCTACCACGGGAAGAAAAGCGTAGGCCTCTATTGGTGCAACTGCGGGCGCAGAACGATCCGCCGTTACGTCGCACGCAAACCCGTGCATTTGCCATATCATATGCGTAAACGTATGCGCGCTATGGCCGATGGGCGTGATGGTTACACATGAATAGCCCAATTCGCACAAGTGCTCCGCGATCTGTTCTGCCTCCAAGGCACCCTCTATGTTATAAAATTCCCATAGACCATGCAGGAGTTTCTCAGTGCGTTTTCTGACCAAGACATCTCCGTTTGCATTTGTGATGAGCAGTATCGTTTTGTCCACTGTTTTTAATGGTTTTTTCGCACTCTTCACCGGAAGCACATGTTGCCGCTGTAAAAAATAGGCGTGGCACCAAGCAGAAACAGGGCACTGGTGACACAAAGGTGTCTTCGGCACACAGACGAGGGCGCCCAGTTCCATCAGCGCTTGTGTAAATGCTCCTGTATGCGTTTGGGGCATGATGGCTCTTACATAGGCAGTCAAAAGCGTCTTGGTCACAGGGCGGGCGATATCCATTTCGTTGTTTTCGAGCCTTGCGAATACCCGGAGCACGTTTCCATCTACTGCCGGTACGGGCAGATCAAACGCAATGCTTAAAATAGCACCGGCGGTGTAATCGCCGATGCCGGGTAAGCTTTTCAAATGTTTTTCGTCGCGGGGGAATTGCCCGTTTAATTCGTGGGCAACGATACGAGCTGTCTTATGCAAGTTATGGGCTCTCGCATAGTAGCCAAGCCCCTCCCACGCCTTTAAAACGTCGTCGATGGGTGCTTCGGCGAGTGCAAAAACAGTGGGGAACTGGTTCATAAATCTTTCATAATAGGGAAGCAAGGCACTGATTCTGGTTTGCTGTGCCATAATTTCAGAGACCCAAATGGAATAGGGGTCTTTGGAATGACGCCAAACCAAATCGCGCTTGTTTTCTTCATACCAAGTCGTCAACGCCTGTATCCATTGCTTTTGTCTGGTGGGGTTCTCTGTGCTGTAGGTGATAGGCATTTGATTGATTCATCCTTGTCTAAATTATATTTTCATCATTTCTTGGTGGGAGCACGCTAAGTGCGGTGGATTATTTTACAGCGTCCAGTATAAAAAGGGAAGCGTCCTGATTCATAAATATTCTATTGCCATGATAAAATGTCTTTGCATCTCCTTTTTCAAACCCAAGCCCTTTTATCATTTCGAGTAGCTTATGCTGTTCAAATCCATTATGCACCTCATCCGACACAACAGACTCGTTTTTATCAAAATCAACAATCACCAAGTGACCGCCTTTGTTCAACGCAGAATAAAGGCGCGATAAAATCATATGGATATCTTTTATGTGTAGGAGCACTTGCGCCAAAATGATATAGTCGGCGTGCAAAGCCTCGGGCTGGTCTGCCTCCAAATCACAGCAGAGGGCGTTGGCGTTTTGAATCTGCATCTTTTCAAGTTTGTTCTTAACCACTTCGACCATGTTTTGCGACGCATCGATAAAGAGAACAGAGTGAAAAACATCAAGTAGGTTTAGCCCGATAAGGCCTGTTCCGCAACCAAAATCAATTGCCTGTTTTTCGTTTGCATGTATCACTTGCATGCGGATCGCATCCGATATAATTTTGGATATTTCCATTCTTTCCGATGTATCATACTGATTTGCAATGAAATCAAATTTTTCAATATTACCCATTTTCATCTCTCCTTCTCGCATGCGTATAATCGTACCACATAAAAAATGAAATGCCAAGGTACCAAGTATTGGGGGGCTACATATGATGTATGGAAAGGGGTGAAAATGAATGTTTACAAGTAAAAAGGATAATGACAAATGCGTTTGTGTTAACGTATTTGCGGAATGCGGTAAAGAAGGATGTTGCGACAATGAAGATTGGTACGAAAAAGAGAAAGGCAATGACTGCTGTGTTTGTATCAATGTCTTCGCAAAGTGCAACAAAAAAGATGGCAAACATGACGACCATTGCAAATGTGATGAGTGTTGTGTAGAAATCAATATTTTTGCTGAGTGTGAAAAAAAGAAGGCTCACAAGCCTTGTGGTTGTGAAGAGGCTTAATACCCCGTACATCTTTGCACGTTGATCACTTAAGCAGTACAGCAAAAGCGCCGAGATTATTTTCTTGGCGCTTTTGCTGTTTCTAGCCGCGACCTGTCGCGGTGCTTCATAAGCAGCTGGTAAAAGTTTGCTTCGCCAACTTTTTTATTGACAGGCTTTTGGAATCGTGATAACGTTGCAACTATACAGCGCCCCTTTGAAATGGGAGGCCGTATACATAAGCGGCGCTCAATATTTGGCGTCATATATAGAGACATGGGGTTACAAACATGCATATCTGCATGTTTGTCTAAGAGGGAAACAGGTGTAAATTCCTGTACGGTCCCGCCACTGTAATGGAGGAGTATTACCAGATATACTGCCTAAGCAGTATAAATCACTGGTCTGATGCGCGTTTTGGGTTTGTATAACCATAAGCGGCTATGATCGGGAAGATTGGTTAATGCGTTGATCCTTGAGTCAGGAGACCTGCCTACATGTTTGTTTTATCACTTTACGGAGCATAAAGGGTTAATATATACAGCGTCACACGTACTCTATCGCGCAATAGGCAAACGCGGTTCAGTATAAAAATGAGCGTAAGGTATATTTTGGGGCTTTTTGGCAAACTCTGTCAAGAGGCTCTTTTTTTTATGTAGTTTTAGGATGAGAGAGTAGGGAAAAGGAATGAATGGAACGCTTTATGGCGTCGGGGTTGGCCCCGGCGACCCCAAGCTTTTAACAATAAAAGCAATTGAAACAATCGGGCACTGTCAGGTGGTAGTGGCTGTCGACTCAGGCAATGGCGATAAAACGGCACTGGGCATTGTGGCCGAATATATAAAGGATAAAGAAATTCTTACCTGTGTGTCGCCCATGACACGAGATGAAGCCATATTGACAAAAAGTCATCAAAAGGCGGCGCAAGATATCATCGATTATCTGAACCGTGGCATAGACGTCTGCTTCGTTACACTCGGCGATCCGTCGATCTATTCTACGTATATGTATATTCATCGGTTTGTGATGAACAATGGGTATGACACGCGGCTCATACCGGGCGTGACGTCGTTTTGCGCTGTCGCCGCCGAGCTTAATGTTTCGCTCTGCGAAGGGAGCACGCCGCTTCATATTATCCCGGCTTCTTATGACGGCTTGGAGCAGGGGCTTGAATTTAGCGGCACAAAGGTGCTCATGAAATCGGGCAAAAGTCTTCAAACGGTTTTGGCATTGTTAAAAGAAAAACAAATGGCGGAAAAGAGCATGATGGTGGAACGATGTGGGATGGATGGACAGGCCATCTACCGCAACATAGAAGAAATCACCAATGCACCGGGCTACTTTTCAACCATTATCGTAAAGGAGTAGAGAGAATTGGTTTATTTTGTGGGCGCAGGGCCGGGCGCAGTCGATTTGATTACGGTTAGAGGGCAAAACTTATTACAGACGGCGGATGTCATTGTATACGCCGGTTCACTTGTGAATCCCGAATTATTAAAACAAGCGAAAGCGCATTGCGTAATTTATAATAGCGCCTCGATGACGTTAGAAGAGGTTGTTGAGGTTTTGGTTTCAAATGCAAAAGAAAATAAAAATGTCGTGCGGCTTCACACAGGCGATCCGAGTATCTATGGCGCGATTAAAGAACAAATGGACAAGCTTGACGAGCAGACAGTGGGCTATGAAGTGGTGCCAGGGGTCAGTTCTTTTTGCGGCGCGGCGGCGGCGTTACAGGTAGAGTACACGTTGCCAGATGTGAGCCAAACCGTCATTTTAACCCGCATGGAAGGGCGAACACCCGTGCCACCCAAAGAGGATATCGCACTTCTCGCATCCCATCAAGCGTCGATGGCTATTTTTCTATCGGCGGGGATGCTAAACCAGTTGACAGAAAAACTGTTGGCAGGGGGCTATAAACCCGATACAAAGGCGGCGATTGTATATAAGGCAACGTGGGCAGACGAAAAAATCGTACGCACAACGGTGCAAGCGTTGGCAAAAGATGCCGAAAACGCGGGCATACACAAGACTGCATTGGTGCTCGTGGGTGAGTTTTTGGGTGACCAATATGCCCGCTCTTGTTTATATGCGCCGGAGTTTGAACATGGCTATCGAAAAAAGACGCAACAAAGGGAGGCAGACAACCATTGAAACTGTTCATGCTTGGCATTGATTTTCATACAGCGGCGCTTGAGATAAGAGAAAAATTCTCGGTAACGGCAAAAAAGATGGGCGTTGTTGCCAGACGAATCAAAGAGAACGCGCCAAACATCAACGGCTGTGTTTTACTCTCGACGTGCAACCGAACCGAAATTTATATCAGTGCTTCTTGCGATATGCATATAAAAAAAATCTTGCTAGATGTAATGGAAGTGCCATATGACGCGTACGCCGATTATTTTACGGTAAAGCAAGACAAGGACGTTATACGGCACCTGATGGAGGTGGCTTGCGGTTTACAATCGCTTGTGTTGGGGGAAGACCAGATTATCGCCCAAGTAAAGGCCGCTCTTGCTTACGCGCATGAAGAAGAAGCGTGCGACGGAATTTTGCAGACGGTGTTCCGCACGGCGATTACCGCCGCCAAAAAGGTGAAAACCAATGTAAAATTATCAAACCGTGACATGTCTGTGCCCTATCAAGCGGTAGATGTGTTGAAAAAAGAAATAAAATCTCTCGCAGATTGTAAGGCACTGGTTATCGGAAACGGGGAAATGGGGAAACGAGCCGCCGCACTTTTGGCGCAACAATGTCAGGAAACGGCTGTGACGATACGAGAATATAAAAAGGGCACGGTCTTCGTACCGGAAGGTTGTAACGCCATCCCGTACAGCGAACGGTACGCGTATATAGAAACTTGTGACTTGGTCGTAAGCGCCACCACAAGCCCCCATTACACCATTACAAAAGAAGAACTACAAAAATTAAACAAGGTGCCGAGATACTTTGTCGATCTTTCGGTGCCACGAGATGTAGAGCCTTCGGTCGCGGCACTCGGTGCCACGGTGTTAAATATAGATGATTTGGGGACAAGCCATGTGGATACGGCTGCGCTAGACATGGCGGCAGACATATTGGCGCAGTATGAAAAGAAATTTTATGATTGGTATGCATATCGGGAGAATCTTCGTTTATCCATTTGAGTATATAGAAGCAGGGGGGGAATTTTATGAAATTGTACGTTGTCGGAATCGGACCGGGCGATAGCGCCCAAATGACACCACAAGCATTGCAGATTATCAGGCAGAGTGATGTCGTCGTTGGCTACACAAAATACATCGAGATCATTGCACATTTAATAGAAGAAAAAACGATACGCACATCTGAAATGAAAAACGAAAAGGAACGTTGCCAAATTGCCATTATGGATGCATTAAAAGGAAAAAATGTCGTCGTCGTCTCAAGTGGCGACGCGGGCATCTACGGCATGGCGGGGCTGATTTACGAATTGGCAGAAGAATGTGACGAAATAGAGGTGTGCGTGGTACCGGGCATTACGGCGGCAAGCAGTGCAGCGGCGGTATTGGGCGCGCCACTCATGAATGACTTTGCGGTCATCAGTTTGAGTGATTTGCTGACAGACTGGTCGGTTATCGAAAAACGGCTGCGCTTGGCGGCAGAGGCAGATTTTGTTATCGTGCTGTATAACCCGTCTAGCATTAAGCGGTTTGATTACTTACAAAAAGCATGCGACATCGTTGGGGCATATCGCCCAGATGAAACGCCATGCGGGTATGTAAAAAATATTGCGCGAGAAGGACAGGAATCGTGTGTATGCACGTTGGCATCGTTGCGGAATACCAAGGTCAATATGTTTACAACAGTGGTCATCGGAAATAGCACGACAAGGGTCATCCGTGACAAGTTGGTAACGCCGAGGGGATACCGCTATGTGTAAGGTGCAAAAAGTCTTGGTCTTTGGTGGCACGACAGAGGGCAGACGCATATATGATTTTTTGAGGAGGCACGAGATTGCCGTTACGCTATCGGTTGCCACTGCATACGGCAAGCAAGTGTTGGAGGCAGACGATCATGTCATACAAGGGCGGCTGACGTGCGACCAGATGGTTGTGCTGATGAGAGAAGATGAATTTTCTCTCGTCATCGATGCGACGCATCCGTATGCGACAGTTGCCACAGAGACGATTCAAGAGGCGTGCCAAAAAACAGCGACGGCGTATGTAAGGCTAGCCAGGCAGACCATGGGTACACAACAGCTAATCGCGCAACAGCGATTGTGGTTTGAAAGCGACAGCCACGCGGTGGATTATCTTAACACGACGGCAGGGCGAATTTTGCTCACAGTGGGAAGCAAAGAGATTGAGGCGTATACGCGGGTTTGTGATTTTAAAGAGCGGGTGTTTGTGCGGATATTGCCAATGGTGGACTCATTACAGAGTTGCCTAGCGGCGGGTATCAAAAACACAAACATCATCTGTGCCCAAGGGCCTTTCTCACAAGAGATGAACGAGGCACTAATCAAACATACCAATGCGCAGTATATCGTCACGAAAAGCACAGGTGACGTAGGTGGCTTCTTGTCTAAAATAGAAGCGGCCGACAAACTGGGCGTTACCGCCGTCATCATTGCGGCAAAAGCGGAAGAGACAGGAAAGACCTACGCAGAAGCAATCGAATATGTAAAAGAAATGTTCGGCATCGAGACGAAACGCTTTCCTTTTTTTATTCGGTTGGAAGACAAGAAGGTTGTCGTCGTGGGCGGCGGAGCAGTGTCCGAGAGACGTGTGAAGCAGTTGGTGCAGTTTGACGCGGCGGTCACGGTTGTCGCACCCGATATGACAGAGCCGCTACAATGTCTTCTGCACGAGGGCAAAATCAAATGGCACCAAAGACCGTATCAAGCCAGTGACATAGAAGACGCTTTTTTTGTCGTAGCGGCGACGAACGACAGGCAAGTGAACCGTGCCATCGGTGAAGCATCAAAAAGAATGAATATATTTGTAAACGTTGCAGATTGTAAAGAAGAGAGCGACGTTTGGTTTCCCGCGATTGCAGAAGACGACGAACTCGTTGTCGGCATTGTATCAAAGAACGGCGACCATCGCCGTGTCAAACAAGTGGCGAAAAAAATCAGAGATGTGTTATATGTAGGTGATTCATTTGAAGCGTAAAATAAGAGTGGGCAGTAGAGAGAGCAAGCTTGCCGTTGTGCAAGCGCAAATGGTGATGGAATACATCCGGCAGTTTGATGCAGAAATTGAACTAGAACTTGTCACAATGAAGACGACAGGCGACAAGATATTGGACAAGACCCTTGACAAAATTGGCGGCAAGGGCTTGTTCGTAAAAGAATTGGAGCGGGCGCTACTTGATGGTGACATCGATATTTGCGTCCATAGCTTTAAAGATATGCCAATGGAAGAAAATGAACAATTGCCCGTGGTTGCACTCGGCAAACGAGAAGAGCCGTGGGACGTGCTTATTTTGCCAACCGAAACAGAGAGGTTGTCTTACGAAAAGCCAATCGGCAGTGCAAGCCAACGAAGAACGGTGCAACTCAAACAAATCGACCCAAAGATTGCGGTAAAGCCTGTGAGAGGAAACGTGCTCACCCGCCTTCAAAAGCTAGACGATGGCGAATTTGCCGGGCTTGTGCTGGCATATGCTGGGATCAAGCGGCTTGGCCTCGAACGACGGATATCAAAAGTATTCACAGTGGAAGAAATGGTGCCTGCGGCATGCCAAGGCATTTTGGCTGTGCAGGCACGGGCAGGGGATAACACAGGGTATTTGCAGTTATTTAAAAGCGAGGCGTCGCAATGGGCGGCGCAGGCAGAGCGGGAATTTGTGAAAACACTTGGTTGCGGTTGCAGCTCACCCGTGGGGGCGTATGCGACCATTCATCAGAACGAAATCAAGCTAACCGGTCTTTTTTTGAACGAGACGACGCAAGCGCTTCATGTGGACACCATACAAGGCGAGAAAGAAAAAGGCAGACAGCTTGGCGAACAATTGGCACGTACGCTGATGGCGAGGAGATGAAAAAAATGGGCAAGGTGACATTGGTGGGCGCAGGGCCATATGACGTGGGGCTTTTGACGTTAAAAGGATATCACGCCCTTAAAGAGGCAGACGTGCTCGTATACGACCGCCTGTTGAACACAGAGTTTTTAAATATGGTAAAGGAAACGTGCGAAAAAATTAATGTAGGGAAGGCGAAAAACAACCATCCCGTTTCGCAGACAGAGATCAACCAGATTCTTTTAACAAAAGCATTAGAAGACAAAAACGTGGTGCGCTTAAAAGGCGGCGACCCCTATGTGTTTGGACGCGGCTCAGAAGAACTGGAACTACTTCGGGCACATCATGTTCCGTTTGAAGTGATACCGGGCATCACCGCCGCGGTTTCGGTGCCATCGTATGCCGGCATTCCGGTTACGGCAAGAGACTGTGCGTCGTCTGTTCATATCATAACGGGGCATAAAAAAGAAGGCGAACCGCTAGACATTGCGTTTGACGCACTGGTCAAACTAGGTGGCACATGTGTGTTTATGATGAGTTTGTATAACCTGTCGCAAATTTGTGCAGGTCTTTTGGCGGCAGGCATGGCGGCGCATACGCCCGCCGCGCTCATTGAGAATGGCACGTCGTCTAAACAGAGAAAGTTCGTCGCAGACCTTTCGAACATCGAACAGGTGGCAAAAGACAACAACGTTTTATCCCCCACTGTTTTTGTGGTGGGTGACGTATGCCAACTGTCAGAACGGTACGACTGGTTTGATCGGTTGCCGCTTCATCAGACGAAAGTCGTCGTCACAAGCCACAAAGGGGCAGACGAAACGATGGCGCAAAAGTTACGGGCGCTTGGCGCGGATGTGGTGACCTATCCATGCATCAAGACGATCCCGATGCAAGAGGAGATAGACCAGTTTTTTTGCGATGTAAAGGCGCTGGCATCATACGAATGGGTTGTCTTTACGAGCAAGCAAGGTGTAAAATATTTTTTTGACGGCATGAAGCAACACAAAATAGATGTAAGAGCGTTATGCGGCATGCATGTGGCGGCTGTAGGTCCAGAGACAGAAAAAGAACTGATCGAACGAGGCATTATGGCCGACTACGTGCCAGAATGTTACCATGCAGACGCCCTTGCCACGGGCTTGGTGGGCAAGGTGACGGGGCAAGTGTTGCTTGCCCGCGCAAAGAACGGCGCCAAAGGTTTGACAGAGCTGTTTGATCAAAACAAAATTTGCTACAAAGAACTGCCCCTGTACGAAACGATATCGGTACAACCAGAGCCGATTTGCATAGAGGACGTAGACTACGTGGCGTTTAAAAGCGCCAGTGCCGTACATGGGTTTGTTCAATCCATAGAAAAAGACAAACGATCCACGATAAACGGAATCTGCATCGGCGAGCAGACGGCGCAAGCGGCAAGCGCCTATGGCATCCGCACGTTTGTGGCGCATACCGCGACCATCGATGGGATGGTGGAATTGATAAAGGAGCAAAAACAAAATGAATATACGTCCGAGAAGAACGAGGGGCAATAACACAATCAGGCAAATGGTGCGGGAGACACGGCTATCAAACCATGCGCTCGTGCAACCGCTGTTTATCCGTGAGGGCGTTGGCATCACCGAGCCAATTCCGTCCCTTGATGGGCAATATCGGTATAGCCACGACACGGTTTTGTTTCGCATAGAAGAGTTATTAAAAAGTGGCGTCCACTCCGTTTTATTGTTTGGCATTCCAAACGAAAAAGATGAGATCGGAAGTGGTGCTTATGCCGAAAACGGCGTTGTGCAAAACGCCGTGCGGTCAATCAAGACCGAATTTCCAGACATGTTCGTCATGACGGACGTGTGCATGTGTGAGTATACGAGCCACGGGCATTGTGGCATCATCGAAAACAAAACGGTGCATAACGACAAAACGTTGCCGTTGCTTGCACAGGTGGCGTTGTCACATGTGGCGGCGGGTAGCGACATGGTGGCACCGTCTGACATGATGGACGGTAGGGTGAGCGCCATTCGGGCGGCACTAGATGGGGCAGGCTACGAAGCCATACCGATTTTAAGCTATGCCGCCAAATATGCCTCGGCTTTTTATGGTCCGTTTCGGGAGGCCGCAGGCTCTGCACCCAGTTTTGGTGACAGAAAATCATACCAGATGGATTTTCACAATGCAAAAGAAGCGCTGAAAGAGGCGATGCTTGATATACAAGAAGGGGCAGACCTCATCATGGTGAAGCCTGCGCTTTCGTATCTGGATATCATTCATCAAGTGGCGGCAAATGTACAGGTGCCCGTGGCGGCGTATAGTGTCAGTGGCGAATACGCCATGATAAAAGCGGCGGCGAAGCTTGGGTTTGTAAATGAGTATGACGTCATGTGCGAAAGTGCGACCAGTATCTTTCGGGCGGGGGCGGATATTTTGATCACCTACTTTGCAGACCAATTGGCACAGGCCATCTTGAAAGGGGATATCGGTTAATGACAAACTCAGAACGCTATTTTGAACAATCGAAGGAGCTCATACCCGGTGGCGTCAATAGCCCCGTGCGTGCGTTTGGTTCGGTTTCGGCAACCCCTGTCTTTATCGAGCGGGGCGACGGCGCGTACTTGTTTGATGTAGACGGCAACCAGTATATAGACTACGTCGGCTCGTGGGGTCCGCTCATTTTGGGGCACAACAACCCGCAGATTTTTGAGGCCATTGTGGCGGCGGCAAAAAAGGGCGTGAGCTTCGGCGCGGCGACACAATCCGAATTAACAATGGCACGTCTGTTGACAGAGTTAACGGGCATCGAAATGGTGCGCATGGTTAATTCGGGCACAGAGGCTGTCATGAGTGCTTTGCGTGTGGCAAGGGGGTTTACGCAAAAAGACAAAATTATAAAATTCGAAGGCTGTTACCATGGGCATAGCGATAGCATGCTCACAAAAGCCGGTTCGGGTGCGCTGACCTATAGCAACCCCGACAGCGCGGGCGTGACAAAAGCCGTGGCACGGGATACGTTGGTGGCACGGTATAACGACATACAGAGCGTTGTGGAGCTGTTTGCACAGAACCAAAACGAAATCGCCGCCATTATTGTAGAGCCGGTCGCCGCCAATATGGGCGTCGTTTTGCCCTCGCTCGAATTTTTAAAAACGCTACGCACCTTGTGCGATGAAAACAACTGCTTGCTGATTTTTGATGAAGTCATTACGGGGTTCAGGCTTGGGATTGGCGGTGCACAAGCTTTTTTTGGTGTACAGGCCGACCTTGTGACATACGGAAAGATCATCGGAGCCGGTATGCCTGTGGGCGCATACGGCGGACGCAGAGACATTATGGCATGTGTTTCGCCTGTTGGTGCCGTTTACCAAGCGGGCACGTTGTCGGGCAACCCAGTGGCGATGGCGGCGGGCATTACTCAGTTGACCATCCTGCGGGAGCATCCCGAGATTTATACCCACATCGAAACGCTGTGCACGACGTTGGCAGACGGCTTGCGGAGCATCATAAAAGAATATAACATAGAGGCAACTGTGGCAAACATTGGCTCGTTGTGCTGTTTGTTTTTAGGCAAAGAACGATACACAAAGTTTTTTAAGGGGATGTTGGCAAGGGGCATTTACCTTGCGCCGTCTCAATATGAGGCACTATTTATTGGGTTCGCCCATACGGCAGAGGATATTGAAAAAACAATCACAAGCGCCAAGGCTTGTTTGGAGGAGATAAAATGACAGGTGTTTTAATTGTTGCCCACGGCAGCAGAAAAACAGAGACAGAGGATACGCTTGCTGAAATCCACCAAAAGGTGCAAACCATGCTTTCGGGGCGGTTAATCGAGATTGCGTATATGGAGTTTAGCGAAAAAACGATTGGCAAGGGTCTTGACCTTCTCGTACAAAAAGGTGTCACGGACATTTTGGTGATTCCGTATTTTTTGTTTTCGGGTATGCACATCGAAAAAGACATTCCAGATGAATTGGACGCCTATCGAAAGGCGCACCCGACCATTACCGTCACCATGGGGCAAACGTTAGGGGCAGACGATCGTCTGGCCGAAATTGTAAAAGATAGAATAGAGGCATGTTTGGATGGAGAAAAAGCTCTACCTAATCGGAATCGGAACGGGCAATAAACAGTTGCTCACCGTATCTGCAAAAGAAAAAATCGAACAATCGAAACATATTCTGACGACAGATCGCATTGCCACAGATTTTGGTTATGCAAAAGGGTATAGCCTGTCGGAAATTGAAACGATATTGCAAGAGAACGAAAGCCCTGAGACAACGGTGTTGGTGTCGGGGGACGTTGGTTTTTTTAGTCTTTCGAAGCAGATCATGAAACAATTTTCATCTCAATATGAAATCGAATGCATCAACGGCATCAGCAGCATGCAATACTTTATGGCCAAACAAAACAAAGCCTATGATGGGTGCAAGGTGGTGAGCATGCACGGACGAGCGCAAGGCATCGTCGGCGCGGTTAGCTACAATCCCTCTGTATTTGTTTTGACTGGTGGAACGTACAAGGTGGGCGATATTTGCCGCATCTTAACACACCATGGCCTTGGGTTTGTGACGGTTTGCGTGGGCGAAAATTTATCTTACGCGCACGAAAGAATCGTAACCAAAAGAGCCGACGAACTGGTGGACGACGTGTTCGACGATTTGTCCGTCATGTTAATCGAAAATGAACAATATGTAAATCCATGGGTTCCACTTTCGGACGAGGCGTTTGTACGCGGTCGCGTGCCGATGACGAAAGAAGAAGTGCGTGCCATTGTGTTGGCAAAGTTAAAACTGCAAAAGGCGGATATCGTCTATGATATCGGCGCGGGCACAGGGTCTTTGTCGGTTGAGATGGCAAGGCGTTGCCAAGACGGCTTTGTCTACGCCATCGAAAAAGAAGAAGATGCAATCGATCTTCTACACCAGAACAGACAAAAACATGGGGCGTACAACATGGAAATCATTCACGGCACAGCACCCGATGCGCTTGCAACGTTGCCGCCTCCTGATGCCGCGTTTATCGGCGGCAGTGGCGGCAACTTAAAAGAGATCATCGAGGCACTTGTGTCAAAAAACAAAGAGGTGACCATTGTGTTGACGGCGATTGCACTACAAACGTTGGTGCAAAGCCTATCTATGCCCATCGACCATATGGATGTGGTATGCGTGACGGTTGCAAAGGCGAAAAAACTGGGCGCGTATGACATGATGATGGGGCAGAATCCAGTGTATGTCATCACGTACGGACAGGGGTTGTCTTCTTGAACCAGACCGTTACGTACAAAGAGAAACGAAAATGGGGCTTCACAACAGGTTCTTGCGCCACGGCGGCGGCAAAAGCGGCGGCGCAAATGCTGTTTTCAAGCGATGACATCTGTGTCGTAAGAATTGTGACGCCAAATGGGCGAGAGCTGAACCTTGACATTATCGACATTACGCGGGGTGAACATTCGGTTTGCTGTGGCGTCATCAAAGATGCGGGCGACGACCCAGATGTGACAAACGGCATGAAAATATATGCAACGGTATCGAAAAGCGAAGCGGGTATACACATCGACGGCGGTGTCGGCGTTGGGCGTGTGACGAAAGCGGGTTTGCGGGTGCCAGTAGGCGAAGCGGCCATTAATCCGGTGCCAAGGCGCATGATCCAAGGCGTGTTGGAAGAGGTGAAAGCGCAACATGCATACGAGCACGGCTTTCGCGTTGTGGTGTCGGTGCCGGGGGGTGAAGCCGTCGCGGCACACACCTTTAACCCAAGGCTCGGCATCGTGGGCGGTATTTCCATCTTGGGCACGACCGGCATCGTGATGCCGATGAGCGAACAAGCATTGGTGGATACGATTAAAGTAGAGATGGATGTGCAAAAAGCCGCCAACAGACAGTGCTTGCTGATCGCACCCGGCAACTATGGGCTACATTTTTTACAAGACAATCTGGCGATCAACTTGCAACACGTCATCAAGTGCGCCAACTTTCTGGGTGAGACCATCGACTACGCGAGTGAGCTGCAATTTGAATCGATGCTATTGGTGGGGCATGTGGGCAAGCTGTTAAAACTGGCTGGTGGCATCATGAACACCCACTCGAAAATGGCAGACGGCCGGATGGAAATACTGGCGGCACATGCAGGGATGGCAGGTGCCGGGGCTGATGTCATTCGAAACATTATGGGAGCACCAACGACAGAACAGGCACTTGCCTATATCGCCCAAAGTGGGCTTACAGACAACGTGGTGTCGTCCGTGCAAGAAAAAATTGAATTCCATCTGCACCACAGAGCCAGAAACAATCTGCAAATCGAATTTATTGTTTTTGCAGAGCAGGACCGCATCTTGATGCAGTCGGCACAAGCACAACAATTGTTAAAACAATTTGAGGAAACTATATGAACATCGCGATATTCTCTTTTACAAGAAACGGCACAGGTTTAAGCCAGCGCCTCCGAACAGAGTTGAAAACGGAGTATGACTGCGTCGCGTACGCACCACAGAAATATTGTATAGGCAACGACATAGAAGCATTTGACGATTCGCAAGCATTTATGGGCGACTTGTTTAAGCGGTGTGACGTGCTTCTCTTTATCGGCGCGACAGGCATTGCGGTTCGAAAAATTGCGCCGTTTATCAAAAGCAAGGATGTGGACCCGGCAGTCATTTGCATAGACGAAAAAGGCCTATACTGCATCCCGCTGTTATCCGGTCATATCGGTGGCGCAAACAAAATGGCAGAACAACTGGCCAAGCACCTACAGGCAACCGCCATCATTACAACGGCGACCGACCTCCATCATCTGTTTTCGGTGGACGGTTGGGCGACCGAAAACGGCTATGCCATTGAAAACATACAAGCCATCAAGCACATTTCGGGGGCACTTTTAGACGGCGAACCAGTAGGCGTTGCCACTGCGTTTCCAATTGAAGGGGGCGTTGCGGCGGGGCTTGTGGTCGGCGGCGCATGTCGATGTGGCATCGTAATTAGCGATGCTACCGATGGTTGCGCAGAGCACGCATTTGAATATGCGTTGCACCTTGTGCCAAAATGCATCACGGTGGGCGTGGGATGCAGACGAGGCGTTTCTTTCGAACAGGTGGAATCGCTCTTCCTCCGATTATTAGAAGAAAACCACCTATCCATTCGCCATATCAAGTGTCTGGCCACCATCGATCTAAAAAAAGACGAGCCAGCACTTAAAATGCTTGCGCAAAAATATAAACTGGCGCTCACCATTTACACCCCGCAACAGCTAAAAGAGGTGCCCGGTGATTTTACGGCGTCTGCGTTTGTCAATCAGACAACAGGCGTCGACAACGTGTGTGAGCGGGCGGCGGTGAAGGCCGCAGACAATGGAACAAGGTTTGTGCAAAAGACAATACAAGACGGTGTCACAATGGCACTGGCAAAACAAAATTGGATCATCCGATTTTGAGGTGAAGCGAGGAGAACAATTTGGACACATACATTCCACGTATCATGATTGTAGGCACAAACAGCGGTTGCGGAAAAACAACCGTCACCTGCGGCATCTTGAAAGCGCTCACGAATCGAAACATGCGCGTCATGTCATACAAGTGCGGTCCCGACTACATCGACCCGATGTTCCACAAGACGGCGTTGCATGTAGACGTTGGCAACCTTGATTTGTTTATGACAGAGGACAACACGGTCAAACACCTGTTGGCAACCCGCTCAACGGGGATGGACATTTCGGTGATCGAAGGGGTAATGGGGCTGTATGACGGGTTGGGTGGCAACAGTGAAACAGCATCCTCCAACCATCTATCTCAGGTGACAGAGACGCCAGTGATTCTTGTAGTAGACGGAAAAGGCATGTCGTTGTCGATTCTGGCGCTCATCAAAGGCTATATCGACTTTATGCCCAACCGCATCCAAGGGGTTATCTTAAACCGCACATCAGAGAAAATGTATACCTTGTTGAAAAGCCAGATTGAAGACACGTTTGGCATACAGGCGTTGGGGTATGTGCCACCGATGAAAGAAGCGGTGATTGCAAGTCGGCACTTGGGGTTGGTCACGGCAACCGAAATAAAAGATATACAACAAAAGCTAGACATGCTAGGGGCACAGATAGAAAAGACAATCGACATCGGCGCATGCATTGCACTGGCACAGCAGGCAAACAGCCTACACCATCAGCCGATTCAAATTAAAAAAATCGCGGCGCACGTCAAAATCGGCGTCGCCTATGACGAAGCCTTTTGCTTTTACTATCAAGACAATTTTGAATTGTTTCGCAAAATGGGCGCAGAACTCGTGTTCTTCTCACCGCTAAGAGACAAACAACTGCCGGAGGGGATTGGGGCGTTGTTGCTCGGCGGCGGCTATCCCGAATTGCACGCACAGGCGTTAAGCCAAAACGTGTTGATGCGCGAGAGCATCAAGGCCGCGCTGACCCAAGGGATGCCTTGCATCGCCGAGTGTGGCGGCTTTTTATACTTGTTAGAACGACTCGACGGCCATGAGATGGCTTCTTTTATCAACGGCACAGCGGGGATGACTGAAAAGTTGGTGCGGTTCGGCTACGTTACATTAGAAGCGACAAGAGACAATGTTGTGTGTAAAAAAGGGGCGCACATACGCGCCCACGAATTTCATTATTCTGATTGTACCGACGGGGGCGATGGGTTTACGGCGAAGAGCACAAGGCAAGGTGCGCCGTACCCATGCATTCATGCAACAGAAGCCTTGTACGCAGGATATCCCCATCTGCACCTTTGGGGCAACATTGACTTTGCAGAGCATTTCTTACAAAAATCCATCGAATGGGAGAACAAAAAATGAAGCGTATCTCAACCAAAAATATCGCAACTTGTGGCATGCTCATCGCGGCTTCTTTTATCCTCGCCAACGTAAAAATAATGGGGAGCATCGCATTTGACTCGTTACCCGCATTCGTAGGGGGGCTGTTGCTAGGGCCTGTCGCGGGGGCGATCATTGGTGCCACGGCGCATTTGCTTACGGCACTTTTATCGGGGTTTCCGTTTACGTTGCCAGTGCATCTCATCGTGGCGGTGATGATGGCGGTTACGGTGGCATCGTTTACGCACACTTACCGATCTGTAGAAAAAAAATACAATCCGTGGCTAGGGATGGTGGCGGCAACGGTTGTGGGCGTTTTGTTGAATGGCCCGATTTGCATTGCCCTCTTGTCGCAGTTGCTTTTGCCGATGATGGGCAAGGCGGGGCTTCTGTCGTTGCTTGCCGTTTTGTCGGCGGCGGCTTGCGCCAATATTATACTGGCGTTTGCCGTGTACATAGCGATCTATAAGATCGGGAAGCATAGAGGGTAAACAATGGACATGTTGCAGACATACAAACGAAGAGATTTGACCATCGTGCCGCTTGGTCACAACCAGTGCCTTGTGATGGCGTGTGACAGCTGCGGCGGTGTCGGTGAAAAGAAGGGTGATGTGCTATACGCCGCAACCGAGATGGTGGGGCGCATGGCGGCGCGGGTGGTATTGATGGAAGTGTTGGCGAGTGGCGCAAACGTCATCGCCGTGCACAATATGGTGTGCTGTGAGCGACACAAAACAGGACAGCAGGTTATACAAGGCATCGAAGCCGAATTGGTCAAAGCCAACATACAAGTGGAGGTGCTCAATGGCTCAACCGAAGAAAACTTTCAGACGGTCATGACGGCGGTAGGCGTGACGGCAATCGGTATCGCAGACACAAACAAGCTACGGTTTATGAGCGCCGCAAAAGGAGACCGTATCATCGCAATCGGTACGCCTTTAGTGGGGGATGAGATTTTTGGTCAAGCCCTACCTGATTATTCGGATATCAAACAATTGCTTTTGGATATACAGGTGAAAGAAATTGTGCCTGTCGGCTCCAAAGGGATCTTGTATGAAGCCAATTTGTTGGCGACGCTAAACCAGTTGTCGTTTGATCCATCCCCTTGCGGGCTTGATCTTGAAAAATCGGCGGGACCTGCTACCTGTTTGGTGGCGGTGGTGACGCCCGATTTTATTTTGCCGACACCTTGTTACCGTGTCATTGGAAGATTGGTGTAGGGGCACATGGTGGTTATCATCACAGGCGGCGTTAAAAATGGAAAGTCAGATATGGGCGAAACGATCTGTCAAACAATCAACAAAGGCACCATGCTGTATGTGGCGACGATGATGTTTGACGGAGAAGACGAAGAAAAAAAATTGAAGATCGAAGCCCATCGACGCGCGAGGCAAGGCAAGGGCTTTGACACAATCGAACAATATATAGATATAGAAGAGATCGATGCACGCGGGTACGATACCGTGTTACTTGAATGTGTGCCAAACTTGGTCGCCAACGAGATGTTTGGGCGTATGGATGCAAACGAATACGATTGCGAACGCATTTTGAAGGGCATCCGCAAACTTGTTGCCGATGTTTCTCACATTGTGCTTATTACGAATGACGTCTTTGCAGAATCCGAAGCATACGGCGACGGAACAAAGCAATATATACACGAGCTGGCGATGCTGAACAACCAGTTAACAGCGCAAGCGGAGGTCGCAATCGAAATGGTGTGCGGGCTTCCGCTTATCTTGAAAGGAAAACAACAGTATGAAGCATGGTTGCAGTAGCGCTCGAATTGCATTTTCGATGTATTCGACATTGCCGATGGGGCAAACCGAATGGGACGAAGCCAACATGAAATATGTGTTTTGCTTCTTTCCCCTTGTGGGTGTCGTCATTGGCGCTTTGGTTTTGTTGTGGCATCACATATGTGCCCATTTTTTTTTATCACCCGCCTTGTTTTCGGGGGTGGCGGTCATGCTCCCGATTGTCGTGACAGGTGGCATCCACGCCGATGGGTTTTTGGACACAGTTGATGCGCTTCATTCGTACGCAGACAGAGAAAAAAAACTAGACATATTAAAAGACCCTCACGTGGGCGCGTTTGGCGTGATCATGTGCGTGCTCTACTTTTTATTGCAGTTTGGCGTTTGGCAGCAGTTTTTTTTGACGCCGCGCTTTCTTTTGTTTATGGTGACGGCATTTACGATGTCTCGGGTTTTGTGCGCTTTTTGCGTGGTGAGTTTTGCCCCCGCGAAGCGGTCGGGTCTTGCCTTCCTGTTTTCGAGTGGTGCCTCTAAGAGCGTCGTTTTGGTGTGCTTGCTTGTGTATTTTGCGTTGTTGGCGTTCGGATGGGTTTGGGTTAATCCTGTATTGGCCATCGTGGGCTTACTGGGTCTCGTTCTTCTTGTGCTTATATGCAAGAAGGTTATCGATAAGGCGTTTGGTGGCATCACGGGGGATTCAATCGGATTCATCTTGCAAGTGACCGAGCTTTTGATCATGGGCGTTGCGGCGATTGGAGGGAGATTTCTCATATGAGGCTCATTGTGGGTGGACAAGGACAAGGAAAATTGGCATACGTGTTGGCGGAAGGTTTCACAACGGAGGCGTGTAGCCTGTGCGGCTTCTGTGAGCCAAGCACAATTTTCGAGAAACAGATTATTTACAATTTGCATGAGGCCATCAGGCAGTGGATGGCAAGCGGGATTGACCCGCTGTCATTCATCTTGGCGCATGTTAAAGAAGAGCACATCATCGTCTGCAACGAGGTGGGGTGCGGCATTGTGCCAGCAGACCCATTTGAACGGCAGTATCGCGATACGGTGGGCATCGTTTGCTGTGCGTTGGCCAAGCGTGCTTCGGTGGTCGAGCGGGTTTGCTGTGGCATACCGAAGAAGTTGAAGGGATAAAAAAACATGAACATAACAGTAATCAGACATGGAAAAACAAAGAGCAACGGTGAAAATCGGTATATGGGCACAATCGACGAGCCACTCAGTGCAGAGGGCATACAGGCGCTACAAGATAACCGGGCGAGACAGATCTATCCAGAAGCGTCGCGGCTGTTTGTCAGCCCTTTGAAGCGGTGTGTGGAGACGGCGGCGCTTTTGTACCCGACGGTTTCGCCTATTATATTAGAAGGGTTTCGAGAAATTTCCTTTGGCGACTTCGAAGGGAAGACCTACGACGAGATTGTAGCAGAATCGGACTACGACCAAGCCAAGATGACAGATGACGCCTTTACATTTCCCGCGGGTGAAAATGTGAAGCGCTTCAAAATGCGAGTGATGGACACGTTTTGGCAAGCGGTTGACGAAAGCGCGGGCGACGATTGTGTTATCGTTTGTCACGGTGGCGTCATGATGGCCCTGCGGCAAGGGTTATTCGGCGGAGAATTTTATGAGGGGTATGTCAAAAACGGACAAGCCCTTCAGATCACGTTTGACAAGCAGACGCAGTCAGCGTCCTTCATCGGGAGAATCGAATGATGACGGAGGCGCTTCTCATGGGGTTACCGTTTTTTTTCGGATACATCCTCGACTTGATCATCGGCGATCCAAAATTTTTGTATCATCCTGTTCGGCTGATCGGTTTGTTGATTGACCGCGGCGAGACAATCATACGAAGATGGTGTAACACAAAACGAAGCGAGTATGTCGGTGGCATGGTGCTTACGATTTTGGTTGTGGGGGTGTCTTTTGTTGTACCGTTCGCCGTGCTGTATTTGGCGGCGAAGCTTCATCCCTATGCCCGATTGTTTGTCGAGACGATTTTCTGCTACCAAATTTTATCCACCAAGTCACTAAAGTATGAGAGCA
>JAVBJY010000111.1:0-10328 GCA_031546735.1 Eubacteriales bacterium | reverse complement strand
GGTAGCCGTAATTTTGGAAAACGTGTGTGTGATCTATTTCATCACGCGGCGAGAGAATTGAATCAGAAGTGGTTTTCAGAGGTGCCCGATTGGTATCGCCTTGCATTTCTGCCAGTGGATACGACAGAGGGCAAACAATATATCAATTGGATGAACCTCGCGCTGGATTTTGCATTTGAAAATAGACATACAATGATGATAGCGGCAAAGGAAATACTTGAAAAATACATTTCGAAATATACAAATATTACGTATTCATATACACAGGAAATCAATTGTCATCACAACTATGCGGCACTGGAACACCATTACGGCAAAAATGTTTGGGTTCATCGGAAGGGCGCGATCCGGGCAAGGCTTGGTGATGTCTCTGTCATTCCTGGTGCGATGGGTTCGTACAGCTACATTGTGGAAGGGTTGGGCAACGAAATGAGCTTTCACTCTTCCTCCCATGGCGCAGGCAGACGGTATTCTCGCAAAGGTGCCATGGAAAAGTTCTCTACCGAGGAAGTCATGATAGACTTGAAGAAAAGTGGCGTTGTTTTGGGCAAGCATAATAAAAATGACGTTGCCGAAGAAAGCCGCTTTGCCTACAAGGACATTGACGAGGTAATGGCGAACCAACAGGATTTAGTCAAGCCAATCAAAAGGCTAAGGACGATTGGTGTTGTAAAGGGATAATCATGAACGTTATTCAGGCGAAAGCCTTAGTATAGCCGTTTTTTTCTATGCAAAGGGGTTTCACCCTTGCGGTGCCGTGGGCGTGCCTTTCGGTATACCGAAGAAAACGGATTCGGCAAGTGCGGCGGTTCGATCCCGCCCTTCGTAAGAAGTAGCTCAGCGGTAGAGCGTTGCCTCAAATGCATGGGTTCGACTCCCATACGCCTTCGGGCGTTAGCCAAGTGGTTAAGGCACAGACCTGTCACGTCTGCATGAAAATCAAGAGGTTGAAACAGAATATGTCCGGCTGTTTAATAGAAAGTATAAACAGCAACACCGTTCAAGCCGAAACAATGAGGATACCGCAAGTTCAATTTTGCCCCATGGCCATTTATGAGCAGTTATAAGTGGAAGCCGGATAAAAGAGAGGACATTGCTTAATCATGGTTCCCTATGAAATGTGTGGGCAATTCTGTGGATACCGAAAGTATGAAGGGAGTAATCGTATGAAAATCATTATAAATGAAAATGAAAGAGGGTTCTTATTTAAGGACGGTAGCTTTGTCCGCATGCTTGAATCGGGTAAACATACCGTATGGGCCTTTCTTGGGCAAAGCATCCAGACATGCAAAGCGGAAGGCGCTGTAACGCTCAATGATGTTGATAACAAGCTTTTGCTTAGAGATAGAGCCTTCGAAGACGCAACGGTTTGCGTTCACGTTCCGGACGGGCATTTTGCAATTCGCTATGAGGATGGCCGAGTGGCAGAAACACTTTCGACGGGAGAATATTATTTTTGGAACATACTTCACAAGCAGTCCTTTCAGTTGGTGGACATAACCAAGCCCGAAATAACAGAGCTTGATGCAAAGGCGCTTGCCTCTGTGCCTGTTAAACATTACATACGGGTTGAAGTTCCCAGTGGATATTGTGCGCTGTTGTACTTTGACGGCTCTTTCCAACGGACAATTGAAAATGGCACATATTTTTTCTGGAACGGAAGCGTCAAAGTAGACTGTCAGCTTGTGGATATGCGAATCCAACAACTCGACATTGTGGGGCAAGAAATACTGACAGCCGACAAGGTGAGCCTACGGATAAACTTTGTTTGTAGTTATAAGATAACCGATGCGCTTCACATTATGTCAGACATTAAAGACTATAAAGCTCAAATTCATGTTATGACACAACTCATCCTGCGTGAATATGTCGGCAAATATCGTTTCGACGAACTTTTAGAGCAGAAGGAGAACATCGCGGGCTTTGTGCTGGCTAAATTAAAGGAAAAACAAAGTAGCCTACACGTTGCGTTCATCGACAGTGGCTTAAAGGATATTATCCTTCCCGGCGAAATCAGAGACATTATGAATACGGTTCTTGTCGCCGAAAAGAAGGCGCAAGCCAATGTAATCACCCGGCGTGAAGAGGTCGCCTCTACCAGAAGCCTTCTCAACACAGCCAAACTACTGGATGAAAACGCGACGCTGTATAAGCTTAAAGAGCTTGAATATCTGGAGAAAATTTGCGATAAGGTGGGCAATATTTCAGTCGGCAATGGCAACCTTTTGGGGCAACTGGGGGAACTGATAACAACGACTACATATGGTAAACAATCATGCTGAATGGTAAAAGATTCATCCATTAAGCAGTATACTTGAACAATAACCCTCAAAAAACTGGATTAAGAGCTACTTGCTCAAGTGTCTTTTGAATCATAACTTGTTAAAGAATTTATTGAAAAGTTTATGAAATGAACGTGATGATGATAGCGGTGATGAGTAAAATATTTTTACTCGTCACCGCTATCATCATGTACTTGCCCCTCGACTAACAAAGCAATTTCATGTTATACTCACAATAGTAACATAAAGCAAAAAAAATATAGAAAAGGAGATGTTGCGAAAATAAGGTGGTCAGAAAAAAGTAACGATATATTTTTCGACAAATATACCCGATTTAAGAATGACCTGAAAAAGAGAGGAGTAAAGAAATAATGTATAAAACGTTAAAAAAAATTATCAGCACCGCTTTATCGGCCAGCATGGTGCTCGGTGTAATCAGTGTTACACCAGCTACGACTCGTGCTGAAGGGGCTAAGATTGATGTTTGGGATTTTGGCTGTAACCAAGAGAGTGACACAGCGCTTTACAACAACAAAATTCCGCTAGGCTATTGGACTACGAAGGGGCATGACGGTAGTAACAACACGATGACCGTAGCCAAGATGACTGCTACATCCCCCCTTGACATGGGTGGATTGTCATTCTACTTTAACGGAGGTGACCGTTTGAGTTTTTTGGATGCGTCTGGGGCAAGGCAGGGGGTTGCTGCTGCTACCCATGCAGCGCTATCCTATCCCGACAAGTATTCGACAACGGCCTATTATAACGTTAATTCCTCTGCTTATTCCGCAGCCAGAGGGGCTGTCAAGCTTGATGCGGATGCAGGCTCCGTTATTACACTTTATGGTGGTACGCTTGCGGGTGGATCAGCGACGGACTATGTTGTTTTAACAAAAGACGGCAAAGAAATTGCAAAAAGAGAGTTAGGTATCCTTTCTGCTGCCAGAAGTGCCGCAATGCTTAAATTTATAATACCGGAAAGCGGTAGCTACCTTATTAATTACGGTCCCGGCGGTACGGCGCTTAGACCTATTATTGCGCGGGTAACCAAGACACCGCCTGTTACGGTAACGGGCAGCATGGATCTTGCGGGTTTGGCACTTCCGCAAGGATATGAACTTTCGTTTGTTGAAAACAGTACGCATTATGAGTATAAGGCGACTCTTGATGGAACCAGCTTTACGGCGGCACTTCCAGCAGACTGCACCTTTACTGCAAAACTATCACATGCGGTCGGGTTCGGTTTTACTAACAATACAAAAATCGTTACGACAAATGCGGAAAAAGATACGATACTAAACGGAATGTCTGTTGATCCTCTGGTTGTGGAAGAAAAATCGACATACGTCTTTTCTGGCAGCATTCAAGGGTTTGCTGCTGATTATGACAAAAAAACCGATATTTCCATTACAATGAAAACACCAGAAGATTCACCTTTTGATGATGTTCCCCTCACCATTGACAAAAATGCCTTGACCTTCACGGCGACATTAGAGCCTGACGTTAAATACACGGCTGAACTTACGGGTGTTAATGACTACTTGGTTAAAGCTGGCGGAACAGTATCGGCAAATATGCCGACGTCTCAAAATATTATTTTAGAGAAAAAGCCGACGTATCGTGCAAGTGGCAGTTTTAAATTGCTGAAAGACGGCAATATAGGCAAGTATCTTTTATTGACAGATGATACGGTTTCCAATTTACCTTCTGATTCCGTAACAGCACTCAGTTTTAAAAATGTTGCAGATGGTTATACCTATCCGACAACACTTACTGGCGGCAACGGTTATGAAGTGAATTTGCGTGATGGTTCGTATGAGGCGGTTGCCACTATATCTGGTCATCGTACGGTAGGGCATGTCGTCGTAAGCGGCAAGACCGTAACAAAAGATTTGCTTTTCACAGGGACTACAGCGCCTACGCCATTGGAGAAAAAGGCTAATCTTTATGTCGGATACCCTGATAAAGCGGCAGATAACTTCCACACGGTGCAAGAAGCGTTAAATGCCGTCAGAAGAATGAATCCGACAAGCGAGGATCAACGCATCACCCTCCATATAGCACCCGGCGTATACCGCGGGCAATTAACCATAGAGACACCGTATGTCACCCTTATCAATGATGAACCAGAGAAAGGCGATGCGGTTCTTAGTGGTTATTACGGTATAGGATATGTTTACTATAGTGCCAAAAATGGATTTTACGATGCAGAAGCCGCTTTCGACAAGTATGACAAGGGCATTGTGAGTAACTGGGGTCCAACTGTTTTTGTAAAACCGACCGCTACTTATTTTAAGGCAAAAAATATCGTCTTTGAGTCTTCCTTTAACCGTTATATTACCGATGAGGAAATTGCGGATGGCGTTGAGTTGAGCATGAGCGAAGCCATACGGTTTGTGCGTACGTATGGCGCAGATGTAAGATGTACGGCGGCGATTGAACGTGCGGCGGCTATGTATATACAATCTGATATGTCAGAGTTTTATAAGTGTTCGTTCCTTAGCTCCCAAGATACACTTGGAACTGGAAGCAATGCTGTCGGCAACAGCACAAAGGTTTACTACAAAAACTGCTATATAGAAGGTGCCACAGACTTTATCTGCGGTGGTTCAAATTCTGTGTTTGATCAGTGTACACTGAGTGCATACGGTCGTTCAGATACTGCGACAGGCAGTACCCTTACAGCGGCAAACAACGGTAAATATTTCTTCTATAATTGTACAGTGATCAAAAATCCCGATAGCACAATGAAAGTGGCAGAAAGCAATTTGGGCAGACCATGGGGCGCGCCTTTGGAAGTTTTCTTCTATAACACAAAGCTAGATGCATCGAACACAGTCGCAGCAGTAGGCTGGGTTTCGATGAGTGGCACTGCACCTACAGCCCCAGGGGTAACCTTTAAAGAATTTGGCACAACGCTGATGGATGGTACAGCAGTCAGCACAGCGGGACGTGCAGTTGTAGCACTGGCGCAAGATCCAAACCCGAAATTTTCAGATTATTTTAATAGCTGGATACCGTCTTATTATCAAGCAGAGGCAGAAACATTAGCGTTTACACAAAAACCACTTATTACAGACAACGGCGATATCAATATTCCCAAACAAGGGCATACCCTTACGGTTCGTTATTCGTTAGGGCAAAACGATGCGAATGATTTGTCATTAATAAACTGGTATAGAGTAAAAGACGGAAACGAAACTTTAATAAAAACAAGCCTAGCGAATCTATCCAAAACATACCAAGTGCAAGCAGGCGACGTTGGATACAATATCAAGGTGGTCGTCACGCCAAAAACCGCTACAAAAACCGAAGCGGCTGAGGCGTATACCGTTGTTGGTGCCGTAGTGGCGGGTTATGAAGATCCATCAAAACCTGGGGAGGTAATCCCTCCGGGTGAAGGTATTAATGTTTGGTTAGCAGGCGACTCCACCGTGAAAGACTATAAAGCAAGCGGCGTTTTCTCTAGTAATAGAGATCAAAATGAAGGCTCATGGGGCGAATTTTTACAGTACTTCTATGCGCAAGATCAAGTTAAGGTGATTAACTACGCAAATGGCGGACGTGGTGTCCGCAGTTTTATGAACGATACAAACGCTACAAATTATGCGGCTATCGCTGCTGGTATCAAAAAAGGCGATTACCTTTTTATCCAGTTTGGACATAACGATACATCTACCGTAGACCCGGCCAAAGGCACATTTTTAGGCGTGCCAAATGCAAGTGGGGTTTATCCAACGATTGCTGCCGTTAAAGACGGAACGACATGGCCTGCGCCATCAGGCATTTATACCAATATAAACCAAAGCGGTACGTATAAGTGGTATCTTGGGGAGTATGTAAAAATGGCAAAACAAGCAGGCGCGATCCCCATTATTGTCACCCCTGTTTCAAGACTTTATTGGCAAGCAGGCAACCCCATCACAATAAAACCGCATCATAAAGAAGACATTGCGGCTGGTGATGAAATAAACAAAGATGGGTATGTCATTGCGTGTAGACAGGTCGGTGAAGAATTAGGCGTTAATGTTATCGACTTATTCGAACTTAGCAAGAAGTTCTACATAGACACCTACAAAAGTGACCCTGCTGCTTCTGGCACAGATTCAGCCACTGCATCGCCTCTATCCAGACAATATTTCAACGTTGGCGACAGCACACACCATAGCAAAGCAGGTGGGTTTGTTATGGCTGAATTCATGATTATGGAGATACAAAAATTGGGTTTCGACATCTCAAAGGTGGTAAAGCTTCCGTCTAGTATAACCAGTAAATCCAATTCAGGTGACACGGCACTTACAGTTAGCGCAAACGGCACTGTGACAGCTTACACGCAAGGAAGTTCAGCGGGAAATTATTCAAGCGAGGTACAACCAACCGTTACAGCAGTGCTTAACGCAAACTTGAAGACAATCGCAAATGGCGGCAGTACGGAGGAAGAATCCGCTGATTATACCGAGCTTGACCGTGCAATAACTGCGGCAAACCAACTGAATGGGGCACTTTATGAAAACCTCGACAACGTAACCCAAGCCCTTGCTGATGTGAATCAAGTAAGAGGGCTCAAGAAGTCTCAACAGCAATTGGTGGATGCAATGACGGCAAGAATTTCTACTGCAATAGAGTCATTGGTACGTAAGCCGGTTGACAGGCAAAAGACGATTTGGGTGATCGGTGATTCTACCGCAAGTGCACATCTCGGTGATGTGACAAACGCCGATTATCTGGTTCCTAGACTGGGATGGGGCGAAAAACTGAGTGGACTTGTGAAGAACGGCAGCAATTATATAGTGAAAAACATTGCAGCCTCCGGCAGAAGCTCCAAGAGTTATCCTACTCAAAACGCAGACTGGTATGCTGATTTTGCAGCAAACGTGGGCGTAGGCGATGTGTTGATATTGGGCTTTGGTCATAATGATGAGTTTAGTGGTTCAACGTATGCCACACATTATTCCGACCCAAATCTTCCTTCTAGTTATGCAGGGCAGTCATCCTCATTCAAAGCGAACTTGAAGAATCTTTATATTGACATTGCGAGAAGTAAAGGGGCAGATGTGATTCTCTTTACACCAATTGTAAGACGCAATACCAGCAATAACTATACAAACAACACGTCTGTACATATAACGGTAAACCAGACGGCGAATGGCGTAACGTATTCGGGCGGCGATTATCCACAGGCAATCAGAGATTTGGCTAAAGAATTTATTCCCAATCTGCCGGTGGTTGATTTGACTGAGCAAACGAAGGCATTATACGTCAAATTGGGCGCTGAGAAAGTAGTGCCACTTCTCGCACAAACCACTACCGCAATCGATAACACCCACACCAGTGCGTTAGGTGCAGAATATAATGCTTATCTGGTTGCAACTAATATTGTTTCCAAAAACATGTATGGATTGGGTCAGATTTTTAATACGTTAAAAGCGCCTGCCATTCCTGGTGTCGATGGTGTATTAATGGAACTTGCCTTAACCAACGTACAATACAACACTACTGGCGACAAACGCACAGTAACGGATGTGCAATACAAGGTGAGCAACAGCGGCGATGCCGCAAGAGGCAGGGTCATGATGTCGATATATGATACCACCGGAAAACAGGTGTATGTGCAATTCGACGAAAGTAAAGTGTTCAACAAAGGCGATAATGCAGGGGCGTTTACAAATCTAAACATAGCTGAAGAAATATCCAATCCGTATACGATAAAGTTATTTTTATGGACTTCTGAACAGGATATGATACCATTGGCTAAACCTGTAACATCAACGCTTGGTTAAAATATGTAGAAACATATGTGAAAAAGTTTGCCTTGCGGACGTTTAACCGTAAGTTCCTACCAAATAAAAAATCCCCAAGGGAAGAAATTCCATTCTTTGGGGATACTTTTCTAAGTTTGGGTATAAAGAAACAAGCACTAAAAAAACAGGTATCAAAATGATGCCTGTTTTTTAGTGCAAAAAAAATTGCCCAATATATGAAAAAGCAGTAAAACAAAAAAAGGAGATGCAACCGTGGAAAACAATAGAACAAATAATGTATCAGTGTTGTTTAACCCACTTCGAGCACTTTGTAAAAGGTCACTACTAAAAATGAACTTTTTGTATTTGAAATTGAAAACGGGCGCATACGCAATCGTATATGTAATCATTGTTTTAGTGAGATATAATATCAAAAAACAGTTACTATTTACTTAATTTTGCAGTAATTAATTTCAAATCATTGGATGAAATAGGATATTTAAATACCGATTGCTCTATATTGTTATGAAGAACCAAATATCTACCTATAAAACCTCTATTATAGGATATTTTAAAATCTTTATATTCGGCAATAAAATCATTAAATTTGATTCCTGATTCATATAGTTCAATTTTATCCTCTGAACTTCTGTGCTTAAAAAATTTATAAAATGCTACCAATACCATTAAAATGCCAACAACTGAAATAACCCCAACGATAGGGAGTCCCTTCCAAGAAAAATTTGACAAATAGTCATGAAATAAAACAGTTACTGCAAGCGCAAAAATTCCCATCAACCCTTCAATCAAATATTGCTTGATGTTAGGTTTTATTTCTGCCTCAAGTTTTCCAAATTCACTTTTATCCACTGCTGTCCTCCTCAAAAATTTTATTAGGGATTGTTAAAAATGCAAAGATAAATCATTAAAACCAATAAATTTTGGCTCCCGTAAAGGTGATTTTAAACACTCCCTATTATTACAAATTACATCTAAATTAGTGTATGAAAAAAACCAATAATTGTCAATGATTTTTTATCCAGAACACATTTGTAATAAACAAGTCAATCACGCATCTGTAATGAGACAAACTCATATTTATACTCCCATGGAACAATATTCCACGGGCTGCCTTTTTTCTCTCGAAGGTAGTTAACATATTTGATTAAAAGTTTTTTCCCCAGTCCCTTGTTTAGCTTTAAAAGCGTCTCACCTTGCAAAAAGCAATCGCTAAAACTTTGCCAGCTTGAAAAGTTAGCTTTTATTAATTCCATCACATCCGCAAGCACATCCTTGGAAAAACTCTTGTCTAAATATCCAACATCAGTGCTCGCTGTTAAAATATGAGCAGCAATACAGCAAGTTACCGCTTGCGTACTTTGCATATCATACCTTGATAGTAATTCAAGTGATTTTTTCATATCTTCAAAGTCATTTGATTGGTACTCCGTGAGCTTGTTACAAATGGAGAATGGTTTCAGAAACGCTGCCACAGTTTTAAGTGCACTATCCCTGTCGGTGATATTGAAATCCCGCTTTAAAACATCACTAAGGTCATTTTTGTTTTGTTGAGTAATTACCCGTGCATCGCCAAAGGTGTACAGGTGCAAAGGATAATGGTCATCATAATCGGTATTATTTTTAAATACACTAAACCAATCCTGAAAAACTGTGACACGAAAAGGAGCCGCTATAGCCAAGTAAAACTTTTCTTCATAAGGTATAGTTTCTATTTGTTGCTTTTGGGTCGCGAGCGATTTTTCTTCCGTTGTTTCCTGAGCTTTGATTTCCTCATCTGCAAGCTCCTGCTTAGCCTCAGCAATACCATCTTTAATTGGGTCAATGAGAATTTCCTTCAAAAACTTAAACATATCTACACCTCACTAATAATCCGTTTCTTACAATGCCGATTATATAAAATTTCTTCTTTAATAAGCTATTCTTATAATAACATACATAATATTTGTTTTCCATCAATTCGACCACAACCGCCAATACATACGAATGTGTCAAGTAAGAACCAACTTTTTTATAAAATTAATGGCATATGTTTGGGTAACATATGCCAAGTTTATTTTGCGTCTTACACAGCTATCTGCTTATTTTCAAACTACTCGAATATTTTTTTAAAGTCAGGGATTACGATATTATCCCAACCCTTAGTTGTATCTTCTGATTTTTCTTCAGCCAATGAACGGGTTTATTTTATTTAAAATTATCTGCTGTTTGTTCATCATCATGACTGATGTGACCGCTAAAATACATATTTTATCCCTGTCAGCTTTTCAGAAATTGCCCATAGACT
>JAVBJY010000218.1:0-4484 GCA_031546735.1 Eubacteriales bacterium | reverse complement strand
CCCTTGTAAAGATTCTATCCGTTACGCCAATGAATGCCTCGTCAGCTGGTACAAAACTGCCCATCTGCGCCATCAAAACGAGCAATGCCACTTGGCGCATGTAGGTCGATTTTCCGGCCATGTTGGGACCAGTGATGACGGCAAACGTGTCCTCTTTGTTGTCTAAGTAGGTGTCGTTCGGGATAAACGTCTCTTGCATATTTTTTTCGACCACTGGGTGTCGCCCATTCACGATATTGATTTCAAAACCGTCATGGACGACGGGCTTCACATAGTTTTGTTTGTCTGCCACCTCTGCCAATGATTGCAACACGTCGATCGTCGCCACAATGTGCGACGCTTTCTGAATTCTTTTTGAATGTTGTGCAAGCGTTTGCCGCACCTCGTTAAAAATTTCGTACTCGACAGATGATATTTGTTCTGAGGCGGTCAGAATGGTTTCTTCAATTTCTTTAAGCTTCGGCGTTATAAATCGTTCGCAGTTGGAAAGCGTTTGCTTTCGTATGTAATCCTCCGGAACCAAGTTTCTGTATGAATTCGTTACTTCTATATAATAGCCAAATATTTTGTTATATCGTATTTTTAAATTTTTGATGCCGGTCTTTTCTTTTTCTTCTGCTTCCAGTTCTAATACCCAAGCTGACCCTTCGTTCTTTGCATGTCTTAGTTTGTCTACTGTCGGGTCATAGCCTGTTTTGATGATATCGCCCTCTCGAATCGTGACGGGCGGTTCGTCGGCTATGGCCTGATCCAACAAGGAAAACAAATCAGAAAGTGTATCAAATGCCTCATACAACTCGTCCATATATGCACAAGGCAAAGATTGGAGTAAGCTCTTCACAGCGGGCAGATTGACCAATGAATGTTTGAGGGCGTTTAAGTCTCTGGCATTAGCCGAACTGTATACGATCTTACTCAGCAACCGCTCGATATCATAGATGGTGTTTAACAGTTCCTTCATTTCTTCTCTTGTCAACGGGTCATTTTTAAATTGTTCGACGCCGTCTTGGCGCTTTGTGATGTCCTCGATCTGGAGAAGCGGTTGTTCGACCCAACCTCTTAAAAGGCGCTTGCCCATCGATGTTTTTGTCTTATCCAGCACCCATAGAAGGCTACCCCTCTTTGCTTTTTGTTGCATCGATTGGGTTAGCTCTAAGTTTCTTCGTGAAGCCAGATCCAAAACCATAAATGCATCGTTTGTATATTGTTTGATGCCGGATATGTGATTGAGACTGTTCTTTTGCGTTTCTATTAAATAATCAAGCAAAGCACCGCAGGCACCAACTGACAAACGATCGCCCTCTAACCCAAACACATGCAAATTTAAGAGTTGAAAATGGTTGCATAGTTTGATGGCAGACGTATCATAAGCAAATGTCCACTTGTTGTACAACATGGGCTTCACATTTAACAAAGTGGAGATGGTTTCAGACTCTTTGGGCAACTCGTTGCATATGATTTCGGACGGGCAGTAGCGTGCAATTTCATCGAGAATGTTAACTGTTGCTTCCTTTAATAATGTCGTCGTTAAAAACTCGCCGGTGGAGACGTCCGCTACCGCGATGCCAATGCCACTTTGGTCGAGATGAAGGCACATAATATAATTGTTTTTGCCCTCTTCTAACACATTGGGGTCGAGCACGGTGCCGGGCGTTACCACCCGCACCACTTCACGCTTTACAATTTTTTTTGTAAGCTTAGGGTCTTCTACCTGTTCACAAACCGCCACTTGGTAGCCCTTTTCGACAAGCCGCGAGATATAGCCTTCTGCCGCGTGATACGGAACGCCGCACATGGGCGCTCGCGTCTCCTGCCCACAATCTTTTCCTGTCAATGTGATTTCCAGTTCTTTTGCCGCAATTTCCGCATCTGTAAAAAACAGCTCATAAAAATCGCCCAATCTAAAAAACACAAGGGAATGTCGGTATTTCTTCTTAATTTCTAAATATTGTTCCATCATAGGCGTATAACTTGCCATACAAAACCTCCATGCACACAGGCTCTTAGTGGCAACCGCTACAGCCGCCTGAACCTCCACTACAGCCGGAACAGCCGGCATTTTCGTCTTCGTCTTCCTTCGTAATCGTCATGCGTATAATCGCCAATACCCGGTTTACCAAATTGTTAAATTCTGATTCTGCAAGCAACATGCGACTGATAAAAGGATCTTGCTTTACTTCCTTTGCTTTTTGAGAAAGCGTTTCCGAAGCTTCGTTAAAATCTTCTTTTGTCATGTCACCCGCCTGCATTTTTTGCTGTACGTGGCTTCGATATGCGTTGTAGTCGTCAAGCATTTTTGTTGCATCTGTTTGTGCGTTTAGTTCTTCTTGCACCTGACGTAAAATCGCAGATTCTTCTGATTCTAAGATCAACTTTCCGAGCTGTCTCGCTGTTTCGTAAATTTCCATTTATACAATCTCCCCTGTCAAATAAAATGTTTTACAGTCTATAATATTTACATTCATAATGGTGCCAATACAGCATTCGTCTCCGACAAAGTGCACAATGCTGTTGTCTGTCAGTCGACCTGTCAGCATGTGATCTTTTTCGTTAAAACTTTCTGCGAGCACTGTATATGTATGGCCAATATGGGCATGATGAAGGTCATACAAAATCGGGTTCAGCGTTTGCATCAAGCGTCCAAACCGATCCTTCGTTACCTCCGGGGGAATCTGCTCTTCCATGACAGCAGCCGGGGTGCCTGTCCTCTTCGAATACAAAAACGAAAAGGCACCGCTAAACCGAACGGCTTTCACCACGTCTAGTGTATCCTCAAAATCCTCTTCTGTCTCTGACGGAAACCCGACGATAATATCGGTGGTGATGTGAATATTCGGTATTTCTTTTTGTATGTTTTGAATTAATTCTAAATATTTTTCTTTTGAATATTTGCGGTTCATCTTTGTCAATATATCGGTGCTACCTGATTGAAACGGCAAATGCAAATGGTTGCACACTTTGTCACAATCGCGCATGGCTTCAATCAAATCCATAGACAAATCCTTTGGATGCGACGTCATAAACCGAATCCGCTCCAACCCCTCCACCTCGTTGATCATCCGAAGCAGTTTGGCAAATGTAATCGATTCGTCCAAGTCGTTGCCATAGGAATTGACATTTTGACCGAGAAGCGTCACTTCGAGGGCACCTGTCGCCACAACCGACTTTACTTCTTCTATTATATCGGATGGTGTACGGCTTCTTTCTCGCCCTCTTACGTATGGCACGATGCAGTACGAGCAGAAGTTGTTGCAACCAAACATGATGTTCACGCTTGCCTTAAAGGGATATTGTCTGACACTTGGCAAATCCTCTACGATTTCTTTTTGCTCTTCCCAAATGTCATAGATGCGGGAGTTTGATTCAAAATTGGTGTACAAAAGCTCTGGCAGTTTGTACAAATTAAATGTGCCAAACACGATGTCTACATGTCTGTACGCTTTTCTTATTTTCGACAGCACAATGTCTTGTTGCATCATACATCCACACAGTATCACTTTCATGTCTGGTTTTTCTTGCTTAAAGTGTTTCAAAAAACCAAGGTTTCCATACACTTTATTTTCGGCGTTTTCACGCACACAGCATGTGTTGTACACAATGATATCGGCTGATTTTTCATCATGATCAGGCGATATCGTGTACCCCATGCCGGTTAGCATGCCTTCTATTTTTTCTGAATCATGGGCATTCATCTGGCATCCAAAGGTTTGGATCGCCATTTTCATGGGGGTGCCTGTCTCGATGATTTTTTTTTGTACGATGTTCCTGCACTTGGCAATGAAATAGTATTGCCTCTCAGGTTCTGTCGTTGGTGCCGGTGCGTATATATCTATCGCATCATAATCAATATTTTCTGACATTATAAAATCCCTTTCGTTTTGATCGGTTAGGAACGTGCTGCATCGCAACATGACCCACATTAGTATAGCATATTATCGCCGCATGTGAACAAAAAAAGAGCACATCAAAAAAAATTTGACATGCCCTCCTTATTTTCGCGTTGGCTACGCGCCAACTGTGCGAGAAGAATCAGATTTTAAACCTTGACCCCCAAGCCAAGGCCAAAATCATTCTGGCACGTGTTTGGCCATCGCCCACACCTGTGTATCCAAATCATTAGTCTCTACGCACAGTTACATCGTCGTCGTCTTCTATACGACCATACATGCTCAGACTATACAACCCTGCTACACCAACAATCGCATATATTATACGGCTAATCCATGAATCAACGCCACCGAATATAGTCGCTACTAAGTCGAATTGGAAAAATCCAATTAAACCCCAGTTCACTGCGCCAATTATAATCAATGTCAGGGCAGTCCAGTCAAATGGTTTAACTCTCATATCAAAACCTCCTTGCCAGTTTTTATTTTCGCGGCTTGCCACGAATACGAACCGAGACTCCATCCTCTTGCAACGGAGTTGTTCATTAATTTATCAATGTGTACGATTTTTGATCAAATCCATACACACAATAAATT
>JAVBJY010000117.1:0-22436 GCA_031546735.1 Eubacteriales bacterium | reverse complement strand
ATTGTGGCAAAACAATCTGCCCTCAACGTCTCTACCACCCCATTTTACCCGCTTGACCTACACCCCTACTGCTCCTATTCATTGGGTAGCGATTGTGGGTTTAGCATTTGATTCAATCCTTTCAGTTTTGTATTCGCCGCTTCCGGTGCGTGTAGCGTGTAACACATACTGCGGCTTGCGACTTGGTCTGTATCAACCTTGTAAAGTTATTATAGCACGGTTAACAAAGTTAACCGTGTATTTTTGACCATTGTGCACACTGTTAACATTGTATTTTGTGTGCTATAATGGAAACAATCTTAAAGAGGGTGGTGTGATATGGATTCACCTAAAACCCCACAATCGAAGCGCATTGCTAATGATAAGTGGGACAAAGAAAATATGACTACTTTGGGATGCAAGGTCAAGCGAGATGAAGCGGCCGCATTCAAAGAATATTCCTCGAAGCAAGGCAAAACAGCGAATACAGTCCTCAAAGAATATGTTATTGAGTGTATTGAAAATGGTAAGAAAGAGGGGTGAATAAACTGGATACCAAAATATCAAGGCAAGCGCGGGACATAATACAAAAATATGCAAGTGGCTTGTTCAAAGACACAACGCTGGAATTCTACGGAATAAAAGCGGCGCGGATAAAAGAACTCATCAATGTGGAATTGCCAGTTATCGAAGTAGCGGACAGCAGTACAGACTATATTTTTCTACTGGAAGACGACACCTACTTGCATTTTGAGTTTCAGACTGCGTATAATAAAAGTGATCTAACACGGTTTGCGACCTATGACATACGTTTATATGAACGTGACAGTCGAAAGGTTATCACTGTTATCATTTATTCGTCCGAAGTCAAGAAAGCGGCGGCAATGCTTGAAGTGGGTTCTCTGGTGTATAGTCCTCAAAAAGTTATGATGATTGACTATGATGGGAATGCTATCTATACAGAACTGGAAGGTAAAATAAAATCGGGGCAAACATTATTGGACACTGATATGCTTAACCTGATATTCCTACCGCTTATGAAGCACAATATTCCGAAGAATGAATTGGCCGCCAAGTCAATAGGACTTGCGCAGACTATACCAGACAAAACAAGGCGCGATATTTGTATTGCTTCGATATTCGCCTTTGGAAGTAAGTATTTGAACGTATCCGAAGCACATAAATTACTGGAGGTGTTGAGAATGACCGATTTAGCGACTATGATGATTGAAGAACGAGAGATTGAGATTGCAAAAAAGATGCTGAAACGTGGAACGCCGCTTGATGTATTGGCAGAGGATACAGGGCTAGACGAGTCCACAATCAAGCAACTGCAAGCCGAACTCGATAACGAATAACCGCAAGAGGGTGACATTCAAAATGTTGCCCTTTTATATTTGACTTCCAGACAGCGGCGTCCATAAGTTTGCCGAAGCGACAGCGCTGTCCGTTCGGCTACGATAAAACGTAAAGTTGTCAAAACCTTTTTGTTTGGTTATGGCCAGCACTGTCGGTAACCAACACGTCTTGACCTGTTAACAGACTACAGGAAGCGGCAGTTAGAGGATAGGTTGAAATGCGGTGACGCTTGGCGTGATACAAATAAAATATTTACACAGTGGAATGGCGAAGGAGTATTTCCAACAACGCCGTCAAAATGGTTCTCTAAATTTATTAAAAAGACCGCCATTGACAAGATTACATTTCACCAACTGAGACACACAAACTCATCACTATTGATTGCAGAGGGTGTGGATGTTGTGACTGTTAGCAAGAGGTTGTGACATGCTAAGACTTCTACCACGACTGATATATATAGCCATGCCTTAAGGAAGACCAATTCAGAAGCGGCGAATAAGCTAGAGAATATGTTTAGCCGTAATGTTGAATCGTCTGGTATTGAAGCGTAATTTCTCGATTGATATTGATTATTTTTAAAATAAAAGTCCCCAAGAACATGAAAATATATAAATTCGATAAAAATAAAAAGCCGATAAGTGTTGAACTTATCGGCTTTTTTGTGAAGCTAAAGAGGGGATTTGAACCCCTGACCTACTGATTACGAATCAGTTGCTCTACCAACTGAGCTACTCCAGCATTTTATGAATGAATCTATAGAGCAAACACCCCATTGGTACGTCTTTCAACACTTCATTGTCTTTGTATTTATCATATATCCTTCTAATGATGCGTTTCATCCTACAATTCGATATTATACATACCTTATTTATTTTTGTCAAATGAATTTATGTGATTTTTGCTGTTCGCCACTTTAAAACTGATGTCGCCAAGCGAAGGATCCGCCCCACCATGCAAATCTGGTTTTTAAATTTTAAATTTTTTGATCTACAATAGTCTATATGGATGGTAAAAATAATCCTCTGCATCTATCGGTCAAAGTAAAAACAGTGAAAAAATTCTATATATTGCGCAGATCAAATTGCGTATGATTATCGTGTGCACAGAACAAGGCAAGACTGAAGGAAATTGCGACGAAAAGCAATCAGATATTCCACGCCAACCATTGGACAATGCCAAAGGGGCAATATCGAATACAACCCGATCAGGAACGGTGACCCAATGAAAGTCAAATTTATCCTCACAGCATACGAGACGTCCGTGTATTTTGAGAGTAGATTTTAAAGTTCATCATCGCCATCCCTAACTATTCAGATTAAAAAGGAGAGATTCAAAATGAAAACACATAAGAGATATCAAAGTACAGGTGGTAGCGGCACCAGCGTTGCCAACAAAAATATTATTCAAGATCACAGCCGAATCAAAAATGTAATCGTCTCTGTCGATTGCGATTGTGCAGTATCCTTTAACCACGGAGAGTTTATTCCTGTAAAAGGCGGTAGCTGCTACTACTTCAGTGAATTTTGTTCATCCATCGTGATGGATGCCGATGGAGTGGTCTACAGCTATAGTGGTGAAATCAAACATTGCTTAATGGCAGGAAATGCAGGGAAAGGGGAAAAAGGTGCATCCGCCTATGAGATAGCGGTAGCGAATGGCTTTGTGGGTGCCGAGCCAGAATGGCTTGAAAGTTTGAAAGCTGTCGGCGAAACAAGCGTAGCGAAGAGTGGCGAGATATTCTGGTGGCCGTTGACGACTCCACCGGACGGTTCGTTGGTTTGTGATGGTTCTGCTATCAGCCGTGAGACATATAGCAAGCTATTTGGCGTTATTGGAACCCTCTATGGCGCTGGTGATAATGCAACCACGTTTAATTTACCAGATTTGCGAGGTGAATTTGTTAGAGGATATGATCCGGGTGCAAAAAGAGATCCACAAGGATCGACAAGAAAATTGGGAACGCACCAGGACGCAACGATTGTTCCCCGCATGGATGCACGCATTGAGACAAACAATACGGCTTGGGTAAATCTTGTTTATGGTAACAGAGTCAAAGGTATCGATTACATAACAACCAGTAATAGCGATGGTGGATTTTATGAGGGCAAGGCGTGTATCGACTTTGGATCATGTACACCGGCAACAACTACGAACCTAGCGGGCGGTATTAGCGTTAGACCAACCAATGTATCGCTTCTCCCATGTATCCGCTACTAAGCCACATGATTTGTTAAACCGCTACAAGCGTTTCGTCAGATCATATTATAAATGACCACAAACACAAAAAAAGCCCCTGAAGGATTTCGTTCTGCACGAAACCCTTCAGGGGCTTTTTTTATTTGTGGGTAACCATCTTATGCATCCTCACCCGTTGGAAACGCATCCGGGAACCAGTCATCACGCATCGGTGTAAAAATGTCAATCATGACGCAATCGTCCTCTAGTGCAACGAGCCCATGGGGAACGTTGGCTTCGACATAAACACAATCTCCTGCTTCTAAGATGCGTTTTTCTCCATCCAGTTCGCTTTCAAACTTGCCCTTGATGATGTAGCAGCATTGGCGGTGGGGGTGGGTATGGACATCGCCGACCATGCCTTTATTCCACAGAAGTTCGGCCACCATCAAGTCTTTTATAAAGCCTTTCACCTTACGCTTAACGCCATTTTCTAATACAATTTCTTCACATTCATTTGAAAAAACAAACATATTTCGCCTTCTCTCTTTTTGATAGGGTAGGAGCGCGCTTTGCACTGTTCCTACCTGCGATCAGTCGCGGTGCTTCAAGAACGTATCGTATGTACATATATTTTCAAGTCGTATAGAAAAAGCTTACAGGATAGAATATCCTGTAAGCTTTTTCTATTATAGCGGAAAACGGATTTGAACCGCCGACACTGCGGGTATGAACCGCATGCTCTAGCCAACTGAGCTATTCCGCCGCAAAAAAAATGGGAGTTATAGGGCTCGAACCTATGACCCTCTGCTTGTAAGGCAGATGCTCTCCCAGCTGAGCTAAACTCCCATAATGACCGTCACTCGATAAATTTTATACCAACCGACCGACAAGGAGAATTGTACCACGGGGAATGAAATATGTCAACAGTTTTTTAAAATTTTTTAAACAAGCAATTTACGCGGGCTATGATCAGGGTGTATACTCTAAAATATACCATTTCATTATACTGCCTAAGGCTTAAATTTGACAAAAATTTTTCGAAAGCGTAAGCGTACCGTTAGGGACTTTGAAAAATTTTTGTACTTTGATCCCTTAAGCAATATATGATGTTGGGTGCGGTCAAAACAATGGAGGTGAAACGAAATATGTTGCATGTTTTTATTGTAGAAGATGAAATTGTCGTCCGCAAAGGCTTATGCAAAAATATCAAGTGGGAAGAGTTAGGCCTTGCGCTGGTCGGTGAGGCGAGCGATGGCGAGCTTGCTTACAATAAGATCAAGGAAATAGACGTTGACATACTGATTACAGACATCAAAATGCCATTTATGGATGGGCTACAACTAAGTCGTCTGGTCAAAAAAGAAATGCCGGGTATCAAAATTATCATTGTGAGTGGCTATGATGACTTTGCCTATGCAAAGCAGGCAATCAATATTGGTGTGACTGAGTATTTGTTAAAACCAGTTTCGGTCGCCCAAATGACAGAGACGGTGTTGGCGGTCAAGAAGACAATCGAACGAGAACGCGAGCAGCAACAATATATGGAGCAATTCAGACATGATCGGCAAGAATATGAAAAAATGGAACGGAAGCATTTTTTCAAAGAACTGGTAGGGGGCAGAACGTCTGTATCCGATTTGCTGGAGAAGAGCAGCCGTCTTGCGCTACAGCTGAGTGCGGCTTGCTACAACTTGATTTTGTTTCAACTGTTTCAAGACGACGAATGTGCCCAAGACGAGATGGATGCATTGATTTGCGCCGAACAGACGATAGAGAAACATTTTTCTTTCCATCCTAATTTGATTTTGTTTGAACGGGAATTGGATGGGTTTGCCTTGCTTGTCAAAGGCAACAATGAGGAAGCAGACCCAGAGCATCGGGCAATGGCTACGCTTGAGCAAACCTGTGTGGAGACGATCCAACGTGTCATAGACGAGCGAGAAGGGGTTGGCTTTTTTATTGCAGTTGGGAAACGGGTCAACCGCTTGACAGATTTGCCTGCGGCGTTTTTAGAGGTGCGAAAAGCGTTTGTCTATCGGTACATCGGCGATAAAAATGAAATTGTACACGCCGGAAAGCGGCAGGAGATCCCACAGGCTACGGCCGAAGCATTCGTGCCCGAGATGCTTCACGCATCTAAGGTGGACAAGAAAATTTTAGAACGTTTTCTCAAATGGGGCGATCGGGATGACACAGATGGGTTTGTGGAGGATTATTTTAATGGCATTTTGCTTGACGGAGCGGGGGCGCTGATGTTTCGCCAATATGTGGCGATAGATGCCATGATGACGGTGATCTCGTTTGTAGAGGCAATGGGGTTTGAGCGAGAAGCTTTTATCAGGGGATGTGGCGATGGCGACCAGATGGCAGACATGCTGTCGACAGTCGAAATGACGAAGGCATATCTCGGGAAAATGATTACAAAAGCACTGTCACTTCGGGCGGAGACTGCGTCACAAAAATATGCGAGCATCATTCATGCCGCACGGGATTACATATTAGAAAATTTTTCGAGAGAAGACATCTCGTTAAGCCAGGTATCGGCGTTTGTCAATGTAAGCCCGAGCCATTTTAGCACTATTTTTGGTCAAAATACGGGTAGCACATTTGTAGAATATCTGACCAACATACGGATCGAAAAGGCAATGGAGCTTTTGCGCTGTTCGGGGCTTCGAGCGTCTGAGGTCAGCTACACCGTGGGGTACCGTGACCCTCACTATTTTAGCTATCTGTTTAAGAAAAAGCTGGGGTGCACGCCAAAAGAGTTTCGGGCAAAGGGACAAAACCGATGCGAAAGTTGATTTCGAGGTTGCTGTTGCATACGTCGATCAAGACGAAGCTACGTGTGTTCACCATCGCATTGATGTTGCCACTGGTCATCATGATTGTCGTCTTGTTGTTTGCGCTTGTCAAATACAACGACGAGTATAGCGCAAGCGTCCGAAATGTATCGGTCGCCAATGATTTTGGGTTGGATTTTAAACGCAATCTCGACTATAAAATGTATCGGTATATCATTGGTGGGTATCAGAATTTTGACGAATATGCGCCATTTATCGATATAGACCAAGCGAGGCTTGTGGTCAAACGCTTGCAACAGTCGACGACAAGACCCGATAGCTTGACGCGGCTGAAATACATCTCTCATTTTTTGGACAATCTTGAAAAATACATCGACGAAACAAAGCAACAAATGGATTATGAAACGAGCATGGCGAACCTCGAAAACAATATTGAAGGGCTAACCGAACTGATTAATGATGAAATGTATTACTATCTATTTTATGAGACGCAAGAACTGTCCGAACTGCAAGCTCGTATCAACACAGAAATACGCAATACCGTTTATACCATAGGCGGCATCGCCTGTCTGCTGTTTGTGACGCTGTGGATTGCGGCACTGGGCGCGTCAAACGGCATCACAAGACCCATCGAGGAACTGTGCGGCAACATCAACATGGTGGGGGAGGGCGACTTTACGGTGCGTCCTGTCGCCAGCAACAATGACGAGATTCGGACGCTTTCGATTACATTTGATCGGATGGTGGGGCGCATTGGCGGGCTTGTGGAAGATGTGCGCGCCGAACAGGAAAATCTACGCCGGATGGAGTTACAACTGCTACAAGCCCAGATCAATCCTCATTTTTTGTATAACACGTTTGATACGATTGTGTGGCTGGCAGAGGATCACCAAGTAGACCAAGTGATCGAAATGACAACGAGCCTATCGAATTATTTTCGCACCTCGTTAAGCAAAGGGCGAGACATTATCACCTTGCAAGAAGAAGAGCGGCACGTGAGGAGCTATTTAGAAATACAGCAAATACGCTATGGGGATATTTTGACCTACGAAATTTCGATACCGGACGAACTGTTTTCCTACACCTTACCAAAGTTAACGTTACAGCCACTCGTCGAGAACGCGCTATACCACGGCATCAAACACAAGCGGGAAGTGGGCAAAATTATCGTTTCGGGGCACAGAACAACCGATGCCATTGTGCTATCGGTTTCGGACAATGGCATCGGCATGAGTGCGGAGCGGGTGCAGGCGTTTAACCGTGCTTTGCTACAGCAGGGCGAGAAGAGCGGCTTTGGTTGCGCCAATGTCAACGAAAGGATCAAGTTATACTTTGGCGCGTCCTATGGGATGCACTTGGAGAGCACGGAGGGGGTCGGCACGCAAGTGGTGGTGACACTGCCGGCATAAAAAATTCAACCTTTCCCGAAAAAAATCAAACAAATCTTTTGGCAAGCTATTCGAATGAGAAGATATGCACATACCTCGAAAAATTTTTCATTGTAATTTATATTCGTAACCTGTATAATGCAAACATACTTCTAGTTTTTGACAAATGAAGTAGCGAAAATAAACAATAAGGAGGATAAAAAATGAAAAGACGTTTAATGAGTATTGCATTAACAGCGGTGTTGATGGGAGGGCTTTTGGTAGGTTGCGGCGGCGCAAAAACACCAACAGAGCCAGTGGCACCAGCAGAAACAGCAGCAGCTGAACAACAAGAAACACCTACAGAACCAGCTACAAAAGAGGAAGCAGCGAAACCTGACGATGCGGCGAAAGATGCGTTGGTTGTCGGATATGCGCAAGTTGGTGCAGAGTCTGACTGGAGAACTGCTAACACAAAATCTTTCCAGACAACATTTACACCAGAAAACGGCTACACTTTGATATTTGACGATGCACAACAAAAACAAGAAAATCAAATCAAAGCGATCAGAAACTTTATCCAACAAGACGTAGACTACATAGTACTTGCACCCGTTGTTGAAACAGGTTGGGAAACCGTTTTAGGCGAAGCCAAACAAGCCGGTATCCCTGTTATCCTTTCAGACCGTATGATCAAAGTATCTGACGACAGCCTTTACACATGTTGGGTTGGCGGAAACTTCGTAAAAGAAGGAAATGACTCTGTAAACTGGTTAAATGACTACTTGAAAAAACAAGGCCGTGACAATGAAGACATCAACATCGTTATGTTGCAAGGCACAATCGGCGCATCTGCCGAAATCGGTCGTACACAAGGCGTTGAAGAAGGGCTTGCTAAAAACCCTCACTACAAATTGTTAGAAAAACAAACGGGTGAATTTACACAAACCAAAGGCCAAGAAGTTATGGAATCTTTCCTTAAAGCATACCCTAAAATCGACGTTGTAATCGCACAAAATGACAACATGGCATTTGGCGCAATCGACGCGATCAAAGCAGTTGGTAAAGTTCCTGGAAAAGATATCATCATCGTTTCATTTGACGCTGTTAAAGCGGCTTTTGACTCTATGATCGCAGGCGACATGAACGTATCTGTAGAGTGTAACCCGCTTCATGGTCCTCGTGTAGCTGAAATTATTCAAAAATTACAAAAAGGCGAAACTGTAGAGAAAATTCAATATGTTGATGAAGGCGTTTTCGATCAATCTAACGCAGCACAAGTTCTTCCAACAAGATTGTACTAGAAACAGTTCGAATATGTGGCATGTGTGCCGCATAACGTTATAAATCATTGGATTAGACACGGATTGCACGGATCTGCCACGGATTGCCACGGATTAAAAATCTGTGGTGGCTCGTGCACATGCCGCGCGACCCGTGTCTAATTTTTTTTATAGCAACCTTGTTTTTTGTCAACACAATTTGAAACACGCCTAAAAAAAGGGGGGATTTCTGTGGGCAAAACAATTCTGAAAATGCGAGGAATCAATAAAAACTTTCCGGGTGTGAGGGCTTTAAGCAACGTCGACTTTACACTGCGGGAGGGCGAAATACATGCGCTGATGGGTGAAAACGGCGCGGGCAAGTCCACACTGATTAAAGTGCTGACCGGTGTAGAAGAATTCGAGACTGGCGAAATTTATGTAGACGGCATCGAAGGCACGTTGATCAACCGCTCGCCACAAGAAGCACAAGCCAACGGCATTAGTACGGTGTATCAAGAGGTCAATCTCTGCCCGAATTTAACCGTCGCTGAAAATATTTTTTTAAGCCGCGAACCGAGACGACTTGGCTTCATCAACTGGAAAGAGATCAATGACCGCGCCAAGATCGTGCTCGAAAAAATGGACGTACATATGGATGTAACCAAAAGCCTTTCGCAATACTCTGTCGCCAATCAGCAAATGGTGGCCATTGCCCGCGCCATGGACATCAAAGCAAAGGTACTTATTTTAGACGAACCAACGTCGAGTCTCGATGAAAATGAAGTCGCCAAGCTGTTCGAACTGATGAACAGGCTAAAAGCGGAGGGCATCGGCATCATTTTTGTTACGCATTTTTTAGAACAAGTATATAAAGTTTGCGACAGAATTACCGTCCTTCGCAACGGAAAATTGGTCGGAGAATATGAAACAGAAACGTTGCCGCGGGTACAGCTTGTGGCCAAGATGATGGGCAAGGAATTTGACGATCTGGCGGCGATTAAAAGTGAGAGCCAAGAACTGGTCGAAAAGAAGAAAAAAGAGCTGTTGCTCGCCGCAACTGGGTTGGGATGTACAGGCTCGATTAAGCCGTTCGACTTAGAGGTGTATAAGGGCGAGGTTATCGGCCTTACGGGGCTACTCGGCTCTGGGCGAAGTGAGTTAGCAAGAGCATTATATGGTGCCGACAAACCAGACAACGGGCAACTGGCCATCGGGGGGCAAACGGTTAAAATCTCTTCTCCATTGAAAGCGATGAAGAGCGGGATGGCATTTCTTCCTGAAAACAGAAAAGAAGAGGGCATCATTGCAGATCTGTCGGTACGCGAAAATATTATTATCGCGTTGCAGGCCAAGCGAGGCATGTTTCGCTTACTTTCTCGCAAAGAGCAAGAGACATTTGCAGACCGGTACATAGAACTGTTAAGCATCAAAACCGCCAACCGTGAAACACCCGTCAAGCAATTAAGCGGAGGCAATCAACAGAAGGTGATTCTTGGACGGTGGCTATTAACCGACCCTGATTTTTTGATCCTTGACGAGCCGACACGCGGCATTGATGTCGGGACAAAAGTGGAAATACAAAAGCTAGTGCTAAAGCTTGCCGAGCAAGACAAATCCGTACTGTTTATCTCGTCTGAAGTAGAGGAGATGTTGCGTACGGTGACACGGATGGGTGTGTTGCGAGATGGCTGCAAGGTAGGCGAATTATACGAAGACGAAATGGACCAAAATCATGTCATGGCGGCGATTGCAGGAGGTGAGACGCACAATGGATAACAAAAAAAATATTGTTCAAGTTGTAATCGGCAATCGGTTGTTTTTACCCCTGATGTGTCTTTTTCTTGTACTGATCGTAAATGTAATCAAAACACCCGCGTTTTTTAATATCGGCATCGTAAACGGCGTTTTCTATGGCTACACCATCGATATCATCAATCGCTCAAGCGAACTCATTATTATGGCGGTGGGCATGACGCTTGTGGTGGCATCCTCAGCCGGAGCCGATATTTCGGTTGGTGCGGTCAGCGCAGTTGCAGGCGCTGTTGGTATTTGCTTTTTGGGTTCTGGCGATGCGTATGCAGTGCCTTACATTGTGGGCTTGCTGTTTGCCGCGCTTACAGGAATCGCTTGCGGCGCGTGGAACGGCTTTCTCGTGGCAAAAATGAAAATACAGCCGATGGTGGCTACGCTCATCTTGTTTACGGCAGGCAGAGGCATTGCGCAACTTTTGACCAAAGGTCAAAACCTATATGTGCGCGTCGATGATTTTCGCTACTTGGGTTCATTTATCCCCGGCGTACCGATCCCGACGCCTGTGTTTATGGCCGCCCTTGTTGTCCTTCTCACATGGCTCATTTTGACCAAGACATCACTCGGCATGTACATTCAGTCTGTCGGCATTAACCGAAAGGCGAGCCGCATTGTCGGTCTTAATTCTTCTCTCATTATTTTTCTTACCTATGCCTATTGTGGTTTGTGTTCTAGTATGGCAGGCATGATTATCACCTCGCGCGTGCATTCCATCGATGCCAACAACGCCGGGCTCAACATGGAGCTTGACGCCATCTTGGCCGTTGCATTAGGCGGCAACAGCTTAGGGGGCGGCAAATTTAGCTTGGCCGGTAGCGTAATCGGTGCCATCACGATCCAAGCGCTGACGACCTCTTTGTATGCGATGAAAGTAACCGCAGATCAGTTGCCCATTTATAAGGCGATTGTCGTTGTCATCATCGTATCGCTTCAATCCACCGAACTTAAAAAGTATATGGGCGGCTTGAAAGAAAAATTGGCCATTGGCAGAAAGGCGGTAGGACAATGAACAATTCGTTTTTTAAAACACTATTTTCAAAGCGATTTTTCGGAAATAACTTCTTGCTTCTAATCACCATTTGCCTTTTTATCGTCATGTATACGATCGGAGTTGTTGTATTTGCCGACAAAAACTTCGGCAGAATGCAGGTGTTTTTAAACTTGTTTATCTCCAATGCGGGGTTGATCATTGCCGCGGTTGGCATGACAATGGTGCTCATTACAGGCGGCATCGACATATCCGTTGGCTCCGTGATCGGCATGACCTGTATGCTATTGGCGTGGATGATGGAGAAAAAAGGAATGGGTGCCGTACCGGCCATTGTCATTGTGCTACTGGTGGGCATCGTGTTTGGATTCTGTCAGGGATTTTTGGTGGCATTTTTAAAAATTCAACCTTTTATCGTTACGCTAGCGGGTATGTTTTTTGCTAGAGGCATGACGGCGATTATATCCTCCGAGATGATCAGCATACAAAACCCGACCTTTCTTGCCATCGCCAATGCAAAGTTCTTTTTGCCATTTGGTGGGGTCGTCAATAAAAGAGGGGTAGAGGTCTATCCATATATTTACCCTAGTGTCGTCATTGCGTTGGCCGTGCTTGTTGTTATTTTCGTCATGCTTCGCTATACGAAGTTGGGGCGGGCCATTTACGCGGTGGGTGGAAACGAACAATCTGCGCTTTTGATGGGCTTGAATGTACGCGCAACAAAATTAAAGGTATACGTCCTCAACGGCTTCTTAGCCGCATTGGGCGGGTTTGTCTTTTGTTTGAACTCGAGCGGTGGCTTTGTTGAGCAGGCAAGAGGGTTTGAAATGGAAGCCATTGCCTCTGCCGTAATCGGCGGAACGCTGTTGACAGGTGGCGTCGGAAACGTTATCGGTAGCTTGTTTGGTGTTTTGATTAAAGGCACAATCGAAACCTTTATTACGTTCCAAGGCACGTTGTCTTCATGGTGGACCCGAATCGTCATTGCGGCTCTGCTCTGCTTCTTTATTATTTTGCAAAGTATATTTGCTTCTCTTCAGAAAAAGAGGACGTAGTGCGAGTGATTTATGGAAAGCTGATTCTTCAATAAGAATTTTTTTATTGGAGAATCGGCTTTTGACGTTTTTTCACACAAATCAGATTTTAGCATGTAAAATTATAAATAATTATATTATTTTGATCAAAATATTGAATTCTGTTTGGTCATATTGTATAATTGTCGCATGTTGCAATTGTATGTCATTCTATATATAGGCGGCAGTAATGATTTAACATACGAAATCATTACTGCCCTCCTATAAACAGCGAAAAATACTCGACACTAAAGAATAGTATATGAAATGTTTAGGAACAGTTATTATTTGAACGTTCCTTAGTGTCGAATATCTAGGAGGAAGAAATATGGCGCTTATTGAAGTCGTAAAATACAATGGCGGTGCCGATGTATTTGCATGGAAATATCCAAATGAAGAGTTAGGCACATGGACACAGCTCATCGTAAATGAATCGCAGGAAGCGGTGCTATTCAAGGGCGGACAGGCGCTGGACGTGTTCGGAAGTGGTAGCCATACTCTCGATACGGCCAACATCCCCATCTTGAATAACATTATCAATTTGCCTTTTGGCGGGCAGTCACCATTCGTAGCCGAAGTTTGGTATGTAAACAAGACGTATGCCCTCGACATCAAATGGGGGACGCCAACGCCTATTCAGCTTCAAGATCCGAAGTATGGTGTTTTTATTCCGATCCGTTCTTTTGGTCAGTTTGGGATACAAATAGATGACGCCAAGAAATTTTTGATCAAACTGGTCGGGACACTACCGGTTTTTGATAAAACAAGCATTTTGCAATATTTTCGTGGGCTTTATCTGACGAAGGCAAAAGATTCGATCTCCTCGTATTTGGTCAACAGGAAAATTGGCATATTAGAGATCAATGCATATTTAGACGAATTATCTGTACATATGAAAGAACGAATCGAACCCACGCTTGAAGAATACGGCATCCGCTTGGTTAATTTTTATGTAAATGACATCAATGTACCAGAGGATGATTCTGCGGTTAAAAAACTCAAGGAAGCGCTAGCAAAACGAGCAGAGATGGATATTATCGGCTACAACTATCAGCAAGAACGCTCTTTCGACACGCTGGAGGGCGCGGCCACAAATAAAGGGTCTTCTGCGCCTACCTTTATGGGGGTAGGCATGGGCATGGGCTTAGGCAACACAATGGGTGGTGTCGTTGGTGATCAATTTGGAGGGATAGCCAAAGAACTCAACACGACGGCACCAGAGACCAAAAAATGTCCGAAATGTCATATGATGATGGATAAAAATAAACGCTTCTGCGCGGATTGTGGGTGCGACACACAAGAACTTCCGGCACAAGAAAACACACAAGGGATCAAGTGTAGCGCTTGTGGCGCAGCATTTACAAAAGGGGCGAAATTTTGCCCCGAATGTGGCGATCCGTACAGGCCGTGCGCAAAGTGCGGCGCAGACATGCCTAAGGATGCGGTAAAATGCGAGCGATGTGGCAATGAGACGCCCCAACCTTGCCCAGCCTGCGGGACTTTACTTTTGGATGCAAATGCTAAATTCTGCCCAGAATGTGGCATAGCCCTTGTTTAGAAATACAAGAGAGGTGATTTGAGTGGCAAGTAACAGGAGAACATATACAATCGCTTTCGTTGGCATCATAACGGTTGTGCTTACAATCTTTATTTTCTTTATGGCAACAAGTGAGTGGGTGGATATTAAATGGCTAGGATTAATGTTTACACTTCTCGCGGAGTGTACTTTGTTCGGCGGGATGTTATTGATTGAAAAAACGACAAACCTATCTTTTGGTCTTTTGCTTCGTTCAGGCGTGTATAGCTTGCTTACAATTTATTTTGTGCTGGCTACGGCCTGTTCTGTTGTATTTATGAACATGGACAGAAATCATACAAAGCTCTTTATCACCATACAGGTCATCATAATCGGGATGGTTGCCATTATGCTGCTGTTGATTGTGGCGTGGGGTAAGAAAGTTGCAGAGCAAAATGATGAGACGCAGACAGCCGTTTCGAAGTTGCAAGGGCTTGCCGACCGGGTATTGATTTTGCAACAAAACGTGCGGTATGCCGCATATGCGCCTGGTCTTACCAAGGCATATGAGGGCATCAGATATTGTGATAACTCGATTGTTGTGCCAACCGACAACATCATTGCCAATCAAGTGATGCAGTTGGAAGCCGTTTTGGAGCAGGCAGAGCAAAATGGAGACAAACAAGTTTTAACAATCGTAGACCAGATTATCTTGCTGACAAAACAAAGAGCAGCAGAGGCCAAACGATTTAAAATGGGAGGAATATAATTTTGACAAAATCAACTGTGCTCTTAAAGGTTCCATTCCGTACGTCTCTCTGGGTATGCTACACTTCGCGCTTGATATGTGCCGTTCAACTGCTACTCGGTGGATGGGGGACATGGAAAGTTGGCCTTCATGTATTTCGGATTATGCTTGACATGGAGGAGATTACAAATGGAAAACTGATTTGGGTCGTTGCCTGGCTACTTTTTTGGGGATGGATCTTGTATCTCGGGATAAAAACACTAAGGCTGATGTACCGATATGAAAAATATATCTCGTGGGTTGTCAAGCCGCCCAGTCCTCCTCCCTATTTATTGGCTAAAATGGGGGAAGCGGTGGGAGAATCTGTCGATGTCGTCAAAGCCAATCTTACATTAATGATCAAGCGGCAGTATATCCCAAACGCTCATATTGCTGATGCACAGAATGAACTTGTTTTTGTGCTACCCCAAACGCCAGGTGCCGTCAATACCACTGTACCTAAACCTGCGCCAGTGCCGGTTCCAGTGCCCGTTCCTGTTCCTGTACAACAATACGCCACTGTCAATTGTAGTGGCTGCGGTGCGCCGAAAAAAATTCTTGTCGGCTCGGTTTCCGTATGTGAATATTGTGGTTCTCAAATCAAGTGAAGTGTAAGCAAAAAGCTTAGAATGGGAGGGATCGTATCTTGAAGAAAAACGCATTGCCGGTAACAGGTCCACTCTTCACTTCTTCCTGTGTAGCTTTTGCTCAGATGTTTGTCGGTATATATGGTCTGTTGGGGTTGGCAGTTGCGATATGCATCTTTGCAGATGACATTGAGGCCGGAGCGCTGATTGGGATTGTTATTTTAATTATTTTTTTGGGGTGGATGCTGTATCTTGGGATAAAAACAGCCAAGATCATGAGATGCGCTAATAAATATTTTGAGTGGCTGGCCGCCAACCAGCCGCCCTATTCGATTGCCCAACTGGCATCTGCAATGGGAAAACCGGTCGACATCGTCAGAAGCAATCTTCAATTCATTATGAAGCGAAAATATTTTCCGAACGCCCATATTGATGACGAAAGAGATCTGGTTGTTTTTATGCATCCGCAAAAGCCAAGTAGTATCAGCGTACCACCATCTCCAGTGCCAATGCCGATACCACCACCAGTTCCAGTACCACCACCACCAATACCGATTCCGACTCCGGTTCCAGAGAGACAATATGCCGTTGTCAATTGCAAGGGATGCGGTTCTCCTAAACAAATTTTGGTCGGCACGGCGTCTGAATGCGAATATTGTGGCTCTCCAATCCAATAAACATACAAAAAACCGCTTACCTCTTGCGAAGAGGAGCGGTTTTTTGTATGCTACGAAAGCGAAAATGTCACTTCGACCAGTGTCTGGTCAGCCGCCGAAACAACGGCATAAAACATGTCATCCCGCTGAAACAACGCCGTCGTGACAAGTGTATCTTTCTTACATTCTTTTTTGTAGGACACTTGCATCGTTCGAATTTGTCGGTTGTCATACAAATCATCGGGGATCAAGTCAAGCACCCACTCGATATAGTTTACGTTGTTGATGTGATTGTTTGTGTCGACGTCGCGTCTCGTTGTCATAAATTGTGATGTACGAACCAGCTCCATTTCAGAGATCAGGGGCAACGGAAACTTGAAACTGGTTTCAAAACATGGCGCATTCAGTACGCCGTAGCCGTCTAGCATCTCTTGTGGCGGCTTGATCGGGCGTCTGCGCGAAAGGTCTGTAAACACCCATCTGGACGCGCCTTCAAGGAGAACGCGCCCTTGGCTATCCGTCACCAGAAAACTTCTGTCCGCCATGATCCCTTTAAACAGGCTTGGCCACGTCGACACAACGACGGTGTCATTCCATTTGGGATACTGATGGATTTTTAAATCCCAATGGGTAATAACCCAACCCTTCATTTCTTCAAAGAACCACGCCATCGGAAACCCGGCGTGCTCGGAATGTCTTGTGGCCGTTTCTTGCAAAAAATCCATCAGTGCCGACAGTCGAATCGACCAGTCCAAGTTTAACGTCTTATACGGAATCGAATATGTATAAGAAAATGTCTCGTTCATATAACCTCCTTAATCAAAGCATCGGTGAGATAAGCCTTGAAACAGCTTCCTTAATTTTTGTCATGCGGGAACGCGCGTGGTACCACTCTTCGGTAAGCAACGTCGAGTCCTCGATATCTTGTAAAAATTGGTGGTCAAAGGCTTTTGTTACATCAGGGTCATAGATGAAGGCATTGACCTCAAAGTTAAGCTTAAAGCTTCTGACATCCATGTTTGCCGTGCCGACAGAGGCGATGAGCCCGTCCATCGTGATCACCTTGCTGTGGATAAATCCTTTTTCATATTTATAACATTTAACGCCCGCACTCAACAAGTCGCCCATGTAAGAAAGATTGGCCCAATAGACGAAAAAATGGTCGGGGTGGGCGGGGAACATGATGCGCACGTCTATGCCAGAAAGCGCCGCCATTTTTAGCATTTCAAACATGCTGTCGTCGGGCACAAAATAGGGTGTCTGCATATATATTTTTTTGTTGGCCTCGCAGATCATTTTGTTGTAGCCGTATTGCACGCTGTTCCACTTGGAATCGGGGCCGCTTGACACAATTTGGATATGAGAGGAAGACGCCGTAGAGGACGCTACAAGGGGTGGAAAATAAAGCGGGCGCAGGTCGATTTTGCGTTTGGAGGTGAAGTTCCAGTCGCAGATAAACCGCAATTCGAGTTCCTTTACGGCATCGCCCGTGATGCGGATATGAGAATCGCGCCAAAACCCGAAGCGCTTCACTTGCCCGATGTATTCGTCGCCGATGTTAAAGCCGCCGATGTAGCCGATGTTGCCGTCAATGACAGCGATTTTTCTGTGGTTTCGATAGTTGATGCGGATAAATTGGGGCGGGAGAAAAACGCCGACTTCACCACCAGCATCTGTCAAAGGTTTTGTAAAATGGCGCTTGTTGGTTAGGTTGCCCATGCCGTCGTATAGAAACCTTACCTCGACGCCCTCCTTTGCCTTTTCGGCAAGGGCATGTATAATTTTTTTTCCGAGGATATCACTCCTTACAATATAATACTGCATATGAATGAATTCTTTTGCCTGTCGAATGTCTTTCAATAGCGCATCAAATTTTGCGTTTCCTTCATAAAACATCGTAATCTCGTCGGCCGTCGTAAAGGCGCTGTTTGAGGTCGCAAAATTGAGAAACACAATATCGTTTAGGTATTCCATGGTCGGCTCGTCAAAAAAGTTTTCTGCGTTCCAAATGCCTCGGTTGCGTTCGGCACCGGGTAGATTGAGCAAAAGGTATTCGTGTAAAATCGCTTCGTCTTGTACGCACTTTTTCGCGAAGGTCTTGTGCTTTCGTCCTTCGAAGCCGAGCACCAGATAAAGCAAAAACCCGAACCACGGGAATATGGCAAGCACCATGAGCCATGCCCATGTCACCGCGGGGTTTTTGCGTTCGAAAAACACGATGACCATCGCAAAAATAACATTGACAAACGTCAGAACAGAAAATAATATGCCAAAAAACTCTGAAATCATAGAAGTGCCCCCTTACTATGCTGCGCCACGGTTCACCGCACCAGCCAAACGTCGATTTTCAAAAACACCATTAAACTCAAGGGTTTAATGGTGTTTTATCACTTGTGTTTTCAATTCTACTGTTCGATTTTTTATCAAATATTATTACATCCCTGTTTTCGATTTTTTTATACGCAAACAGTAATGTGTCAACAAAATCGAGATTTGTCGCTTTAAATTCATCCAATGCGCAAAAAACGATATCGCTATTTTCAAATTGGACATTGTCCATTTCTGCAATAGAAAATAAAGTAGCCACAATTTCTTCTCTCGTCGATTGATAAACATTTTTTAAAACATATAGTAACTCCGCCACTACTTGGGATAGTATAAGGATTTTATTTGTAGTCATTATGTCATATGCTTGAGGACTTAATGTTTTATGGTCGTTTAGCAGATACCTAAGGACGATATTTGTATCAACAATTTTCATATCGTTGTACCACATCCCTTTCCCAAGCACCATCTTCTTTTTCCCACAAATGAGTATTGGCTCTATTTGCAAGTATTCCAAAGCTTCGTGTATCTTTTTTGCCTGATTGCTCAGCTATTTCGGTTTTTATAGTTGTGTCTGCATTTAAAATAATAACCTTAACAACTGAGTTTAGCTCGCTTAAATATTTGCTGGGTATTTCAATTTTTCCATTGTTTATTTTAGAATTAAATTCTACTGCATACATGACATACACTCCTTGTCTAAATATTTCACGAAAAGAAAATGGCGGTTTCAAGCAGTTCAATTAGGCTGTAAAAATAGCGCGTAACCGAAGGATACATGCCGACCTAAGTTGATTTTCAGAACGAGAGTGCATCCCTATGGGGAATCAATTATTTTTCCCTTAAAACGGGGATTATTTGATTCTTTTACCACCGCGTCGCGGTTTCCTTCTGCTTATTTTATTTATTAAATTGCAATCCACCAACACACACCAAATTTATCAATAACAGCCGCACAACATTTGCTCAACGGAACTTCACGAATGGGATTAATAATAACACCGCCATTACTCAAAACATTAAAGGCATTATAAACCGATTCTTCGCTTCCCATCTCAAAAACATTGAAAGTCATTGTTTCCCATTTCATTTTGTGAACTATGTTTATGTCACAAGGGTTTGCTGCTTCGCTCAATGCTAAAAAACCTTCACCATTTACGGATCATTCACAGTGTGCATAAGCAGCTTCGGTATCATCTTTCACTTCAAATGTAACTTCTGCGCCAAAGCTTTGCAATACATTTCTGCCGCTTCATAACTACTTTTTACATAAACCTGGGCATAATTTTTCATATTTTCCTCTCGCAGATTATATAAATACTCTGTTTTCAACTTCATCTACTGTAATTATAGCACGGTTAATCTTATGTATTCAACCAATTTAAAAAATCGCCGTCATTTATGGTACGGTTCACCGTACCTATTCAGCTGACGCTTTTTTAATGTATTAGAAAACGCTACCTTTTAGCCAGGAATGACTTTTGGGTAGCGTTTAATTTTTGGGGACAGGAGTTAATGGAGATGAACCACCGTAGTAAGTACTCACGACTTAACCTTTTTGTTGTGAGTATCGTTACGACAGTTTTTTGCCACGAGAAGAACTCACAATTCCGCTATGTATATTTTTCATTATATGGATAATATGAAGCTCAAGCTTATAAAATTAACCTTTTTTTATAATATCCAGATTCAGTTATCTTTTCGGAGTAGTTCAATGAATCATGTTTATTTGCTAAATTTAAAGCATCATTGTACTCTAATCCCAAAATTAACATATTCATTCTTACAGCATGAAGAAAATTTTCATATGCAGCATATTCTGCATTATCTGATAGCTCCCTTAACGTAGAACGTGACATAAGTGGATGTAAATAATACAAATCAGGAGAACAAAAGCCCTTGAGAATATTAATTGTATTTTCAGTTACTAGATTTTGTCCAATAAGCGAACCTCCTATTTTATTCCATGGTGGGAAATGCTCATATTTTTTTCTATATGCTTCAATTAAAATACCCTCAACTCTTTGAATATCTCTTTTTCCTTGTTCATCTAAATAATTATCTATTGGGGAGTTGACTTGTCTTGCAAATTCCTCATAATGGCTTCTATTTCTATGTGTAGCTGGTTGAGATAAAGGAGACTGAACAAAAATTGAATAACCTAACCTATCATTGCTATCGAAATATTCTTCAATTTGTTTTTGCTTAGAACCAGTTTCCAATGGTAAAATGCCATTGTGTTGTTTAAACCGTTCACATAAATCAACAGCTAATCCAATATAAAGAATTTCTTCTATATAATAATCCCAAAAACAATATATGCCTGCTGAAGCCCACCCATAGCTATCATTTGGACTACATAAATCATCAATTGCATTAGCCATTTCAATAATATCTTCTTTTCTATAAGCATCTACTATTATAGTTCCAAACAATAACCCACCTACTTTATAAAAATACAAAAAATAATTTTACAATTACATTACATATTACTAAAAGCCGATAGCCCTTTACTTTATGAATTATATATTTTTCCGCTTAACCCATACATAGTATTAATTTTTTGCCTCAGCATCATCTACAGCCTCTTAATATATTTCATCTAATTCTTTTTTTAAGTTATATTCAAAATCATCTTTAACTTCATCGTACTTATTTTTTGTTTTTTGTAAGTACGAGATAAAAAATTTTATATATACAGAAGCAGATGCAACTTCTCTCTGATTATAATCTTCACTAATTTTTTGGTAATACGGAAGTGTTTTATTATTTTCAATCAAATACTTTAATGCTGGATTTTGTTTTATAGACTCTATAATTTCAGGATACTTTTGAAGTTGAACATAATCAGTTTCTAGATTAGTAGCTACTTTTTGAATACCACTAATATCCATTGTTGTGATTGCAAGCAATGTCATAGTGGTCATAGTATCATCAGGACGTAATACAGTTCCGCATTGATTAAACAAAATTTTCATAAATTCTATGTGTGTTTCTTTATATTCAGAAATGGCATCAATATTAAAATTCTTAAAAAAGTGACTGTTTAATATTCCGCAGATTTCTTCTACTCCCTTTTTTACACCTTCAATAAGCTCATTGAGTTTATCATCTTTACTCATGTTATTTTTCTCCTTATCAAATTTAAAATTTTATTTTACACTATAGCCATAATATAAGTTTTATAAATACTATTATAGCTGTTGTGGACATGTTTTATGGGAGTGGAACTCCTTAATCAGTACTTACGACTAAATCTTTTAGTATTGCATGATATACTCAATTTGCACTACTGACATTCTCAACACATTCTAACATCAATTTGTATTCACTAATTCTTGTAAGTGACCTTTTTATATCACTTATTAAACTATTAAGAGCTTATCCGTAAATAAAACCGATTTGTGAAAAATGACCAAAAATATAATCCTAGCAGCTAAGATTAAATGACACCCACCTTTCTAAAAGCAATAAAGGCACAAGCAAGTTGCAGAAGCCCCATGTAGGAGTAATCATACTTTTCAAAGCGAACAAGAATTTTTCTAAAGCGGTTAAGCCAAGAGAATACTCTTTCAACAACCCATCGTCTAGCCTTGAAGAGAGGATTATTTTCGATTTCTTTCTTCTCTTCGCCGCGAGGTACAACATGAGGAATATATCCATGCAATACAATTGTGTTAAGGGCAGGTTCTCCAAAATAGCCTTTATCAGCACATAGATTTTCTGAGGCACCTTGTTTATAATCA
>JAVBJY010000144.1:0-4176 GCA_031546735.1 Eubacteriales bacterium | reverse complement strand
TTTTTCATAATTGTTTATTTTTTAATGATTATCATGGTAAAAGTGGCGTAGATAGGGGTTATCGGTTTGAAAAAAAAGATTGCTGTGTTGGGTTCGACTGGTTCTATCGGAACCCAAACATTAGATGTGGTTCAACACGCGGACGAAATAGACGTATTCGCGCTTTCTACTAACACAAATATAGAACTTTTGGAACAGCAAGTGAAGCAATTTCATCCTACGCTTGTCTGCGTGATGGACGAGAAGAAAGCACATGAATTTTCGAAACAGATCGGGCGTGAAACAGAGGTCGTGACCGGCTTAGACGGTTTGGTCTCGGTGGCAACGCTTGCAGACGTTGATATGGTCGTAAACGCGTTGGTAGGCAACGTTGGACTTACCCCGACGCTAGAAGCCATTCGTGCGAAAAAAAATATTGCACTGGCCAACAAAGAAACATTGGTGACGGCGGGTGAAATTGTGATGCGTGAGGTACAGGCACAAAACGTAGCCTTATACCCCGTCGACAGTGAACATTCGGCTATTTTTCAATGTTTGCAGGGCAATGCACACAATCGAATTAATAAAATATATTTAACCGCATCTGGCGGCCCTTTTCGCACATGGGAGGATTTATCCGCGGTGACGCTAGAAGCCGCGTTGAAGCATCCAAACTGGGAAATGGGCAAAAAAATCACGATCGATTCTGCCACGATGATGAACAAAGGGCTTGAAGTCATTGAAGCCAAATGGTTGTTTGGGGTTTCGCTGACAGACATTGACGTGTTGGTTCATCCACAAAGCATCGTGCATTCGATGGTTGAGTTTGAGGATGGCGCAGTGATGGCACAGCTTGGTACGCCAGATATGCGTACGCCGATCCAATATGCCATACAATATCCAAACAGGCCGCCCAATGATTTTCCACGCCTCAATCTGTTGGCAAATCACACGCTCACATTCGAAAAACCACGAATGGATGTGTTTCGGTGTCTACAACTCGCTTTCGATGCCATTCAAATCGGCGGGACGATGCCAGCTGTTTTGAATGCCGCCAATGAAGTTGCGGTGGAGTTCTTTCTCAATCGAGAGATTTCATTTTTGGATATACCGAGATTAATAGAAAGTGCGATGGACGCATATACTGTTATACAGCATTATGAACTGCGCGACGTGCTGGAAGCAGATCGATGGGCAAGAGAATTTGTTTCTAACAAACAACGGATTTGATAATGCAAAGTAATATAATGGGGTGAATGTTTTGGGTATTGTGATTGCAATTTTGGTTTTTAGTGTCATCGTGTTAATCCACGAATTTGGTCATTTTTATGCGGCAAGAAAATGTGGTGTATTTGTTGAGGAGTTTGCCATTGGCATGGGTCCGAAGCTATTCAGCACAGAGAAAAACGGCACGGTTTATTCCATTCGGGCGTTTCCAATCGGCGGGTTTTGTAAAATGCTCGGCGAAGACACGGCAGAGGCAAAGGACGACCCACGTTCGTTTAGCAACAAAGCGGTCTGGCAACGCATCATCATCGTGTCGGCTGGTGTGATCATGAACATGTTGCTCGCATTTGTGATCATCAATGCGCTTGTGTTGTTTAGCGGGTTTTCTGTTCCGATTATTAGCGAAGTAAACGAGGGCACCCCGGCCTATAAGGCTGGTCTGTTGGCGGGTGACAAGATCGTCCAGATCGATGATTCAAAGGTTAGAATCTATCAAGATATGCTATACAAATTATACAAGACAAAAGATAAACCGATCGAAGTGTCGTTTGTGCGAGATGGTGTTATACAACATACCAATATCACGCCAATGGCAGATGGAACCGGGCGCTATATTATGGGGGTTAAGCTATCGGCAAAATCACCTTTTTTTGGAAAGCCGGTAGATGAATTGCCCCAAAGTAGTTTTTCTGAAAGTATATACAACGGCACGTGGTCGATTGCCTTTATTGTGAAATCTACGGTGGAGGGCGTCGGACAGCTTGTCACCTTTCATTTAAAATTGTCAGACTTGTCGGGGCCTATTGGCATGTTCTCTTTGATTGGTAACACCTATGAAAGTAGCATGCAACCGACAATCCAGAACGAAAAACAACAAGTGATCGAACGAAGCATGAAGGAGCGGCTTGTCTCAACCATAGCCAATATCGCTGGTTTAGTCGCCTTATTAAGCGCCAACTTGGGCGTGTTTAACTTATTGCCGTTTCCGGCACTAGATGGTGGGCGGCTTGTATTCTTGATTCTTGAAGGCATTAGGCGAAAGCCGATCAGCCAAGATTTTGAGGGCATGGTTCATTTTGCGGGGTTTGTTCTATTGATCGCGTTTGCAATATTTATTGCATCAAGCGATATATTGAAGTTGATATAGCGGTCTATATGATGCGCTCATAACGGGTGGCGCAGTAGAGTAGGGGTGTTTCGATGCAACACACAAAAGCAGTGCAAATCGGAAATGTAGTGATGGGCGGTGGTCATCCTGTGCTGATTCAGTCGATGACAAACACAGACACACGGGATGCCGCCGCGACCATTAGGCAAATTTTACAGCTTGAAGAGGCGGGATGCGAAATCATCCGGGCGGCTGTTCCTGATATGGAGGCCGCTTGTGCCTTAAAACAAATAAAAGATGGAATTCATATTCCCCTTGTTGCCGATATTCATTTTGACTATCGCCTTGCACTAAAAGCCATTGAAAGTGGGGTTGACAAATTAAGACTAAACCCCGGTAACATCGGCGACAAAGCAAGAATTAAAGAAGTCGTTCGCGCTGCGGCGGATCGGGGTATCCCCATTCGCATCGGTGTCAATTCGGGCTCACTTGAACGAGACATACTAGAAAAATACGGCGAGGTTACACCACAGGGGCTTGTAGAAAGCGCACTGCGCCATGTGCGAATATTAGAAGACTTTGATTTTACAAATATCGTTGTCTCCATCAAGGCGTCGAGTGTGCCGTTTTCCATTGAGGCCTATTCGCTTCTAGCAAAAGAAATTGCATATCCGTTGCATCTCGGCATTACAGAGTCGGGCACCGTTTGGACAGGCTCTATCAAATCAGCCGTGGGCATCGGTGCGATTTTGGCAATGGGCATCGGCGATACGATTCGGGTTTCTTTGACGGGCGACCCGGTAGAAGAAATCAAAACAGCAAAAGAAATTTTAAAAGCGCTTGGTCTTCGCCGATTTGGCGTCGAATTTGTCTCTTGTCCTACGTGTGGACGTTGCGAAATCGATTTGATTCGCATTGCCAATCTGGTAGAAGAAAAGTGCAAAACCATGGACAAACACATAAAAGTGGCCGTCATGGGCTGTATCGTCAATGGCCCGGGAGAAGCAAGAGACGCCGATATCGGCATCGCAGGTGGAAATGGCGTGGGGCTTCTCTTCAAAAAAGGCGAGATTATAAAAAAGGTACCCGAAGAACAGTTGGTTGACGTTTTATTAGAAGAGCTCGACTTGATCAGTTAGGCTAGGGGTTTTGTTCATGAGTTTAAAAAAATTTTCGGACGTGTTTGAGAAGATTTCCCTTTCGAACAGCGTTGTCTACAATTTAAAGGAATCGTTTGTAGATGACATTGTCGTAAACAAGGCCAATCATTCGATGGACATTTCTTTGCATATGCACGAATTCACAGATGAAAGCTGTATACATGACTTTAAAAAAGACATATTAAACAGCTTTTCTTTTGTTTCTGACGTAAATGTGGCGTTGACATATCAGATTCAGCATGACGACACAAAAGTCATCAGACGGTACTGGCAAAATATTTTGCAATCGATCCAAATCGAAAGCCCTGTTTGCTTTAGTATTTTAAAAAACGCCCATTATACCATTGAAGAACAGGCCATCACGATTGAAGTAAAAAACAATGGCGCATTTTTGTTTCGTGCTAAAAAGATTGATACTAAAATCAGAAATATGATCAAGGCGAAACTCGGCTTGGACTATGCCATACATTTGTTAAACGTCAAGACGGAGCGGCTCGACCGTGAAGAGCATAAAAAACAAGTCAAGCAGATGATCGGCAACGCCATTGCGGAGTCTACAGCGCTATCCGAAAATGGTGGTGCCACTGGTAGAACCGGCGAGAAACGGGAAGCGCCCGCAGGCGGCTTTAAACCCTTTGAAAAAGGAAAAGGCGGCAAGCGTACCTCCATTAAAATCAAAGATAACCGTGACGATGCACAGCC
>JAVBJY010000012.1:0-5178 GCA_031546735.1 Eubacteriales bacterium | reverse complement strand
ACCGTAATTGCTTTGGAAAATATCATCGTATACCATATCCCGTTTTTAAAGTTTTTATGTCAAGTCGACTAGACGCGAAATAGTTCGAAGCAGATATTTTATTTTGACCCGATTTTTAAGCGGATTATTGATGGGGAACCTTACCAATGAAATTAAACAGCTTCTAAGGCAGTATAGTCAGTCAAGTTTTGCTTAAGATACATTTGGGTCGTGTGTATTTTAAGCAAAACTTATTTTATTATTGCCAACCCTCCACACCATATTGATCCACGTTCTCTTTTGTGATGAGTTCCACGGGCACCAAAATCAAATGGTCGACTGTTTCACCGGCCAATACCTTCAAGGCTACATCTGCTGCTGTTGTGCCGATATTTTTCGGCGATTGGGCGGCAGTTCCTTCTAATTTTCCTTCTTTTACCATCTTTTTCCCATCCGGCGAACCATCTACGCCATAGATCAATGTTTTGTCTGCTCTGTCGGCTGATTCTAATGCGGCAAGCGCGCCAAGTGCTGTCGGGTCGTTCAATGCCATCACCACATCAATAATAGGTTGCGCTTCAATAATATTTTCCATGACGGGCATCGCTTGCTCTAATTGTCCATTGGAGGATTGCTTTGCGACGATTTCATATTGCGGTTTGTCTTTCATATAGGCTTCGAAAGATTTTGTTCTGTCCTGCGCGGATTTGGCTGTTGGGTGTTCAAGGATCACGACTTTCGCGCTATGTAATTTTTTGATTACATCTTGTGCGACCAAAATGCCTGCATTGTAGTTGTCAGACGCGACGATAGAGGTCACCAAATCTTCATCAGACACAGGGGCGTCTACGTTGATGATGGGAATACCTGCTTGTTTTGCTTCTTCAAGCGCTGGCTTGATGCCTTGCCAGTCAACAGGATTTAAGAAAATGGCATCTACGTGCTGTGCGATTAAATCTTCGACTTGCGCGATTTGTTTGTGTAAATCAAGAGCAGGGTCAAGGGTAATGACTTTGTGCCCTTGCGGCTCTAACACCGACTTAATGCCATCATTGACGGCGCCAAAAAAGGGATTGTTCATCGTCATGTAGGTAGCGCCAAAGGTGTATGTCTTCTTAACATCTTTTGCATTGGTCGTGGTGCTTGAGGTTGTTGCCATTTTTTGCCCACAACCTGTGAAACCAACCACTACTACTACCATCATCACCATGCCAATCATGGTAAAAGAAATCATTTTTTTCAACATCCGAGCCCCTCCTTATCGATACGCCACGTGGCGACTAAAATCACTTTACCTGCAACAGGTCATTGATCTTTTTGTTTAGCACCTGTAACGCACGTGTCAAATCACTTCCGTTGTCGAAGGCACTATACAATTCTTTATCAGCCAAGTCCATCGCTTTTTCATAATTTGAAAATCGCTCGGGCATATAAGAGGTCTCGATAATATCGCTTAGCGTGGTGGGGTTTAACTTAAAATTCGTGTCTGGAATTTGGCTTTCCAATTTTTCTTGGGCATGTTTTGATTCTGCAATGGACTTGATGACCGGCACACCGAAGGAATATCGATAGACATCAGACTGTACGCTGTCGTTATACACCAGGTGCTTCATAAATTTCCATGCCAATTCTTTATTTTTACATTTTGCGTTCATGCCCACCAACAGCGATTGAAATGTACCGGCACTGTTGCCGTTGGGTCCATTGGGAAGTTTCATACATTTCCAATTAAAATTGATTGACCTTGTGATTTTGTAGGGGTAGCGACTGTAGGAGAGATATTCTGAAAACGGAAACACGATAAAGGCAATCGAACCTTTTTCAAAATCACCAATAGACGCTTTTTGCCCTTCATTTAAGCTGTTTAGTTTTTTTACAAATTCCAATGATTTTCTTGTCTTTTCCGAATTGAAAAGCCCTCTGTTGTTTTTTACATCAAACAGCTTGACCGAGTTTGTGTTCACGGCTTGTTGCCAGTCAAATCCAACACAGCCGAACTGGTCAATCACGCCGTCACCGTTTAAATCTTTTGTCACCTTGCTGCAGATTTCATAAAACTCGTCCCATGTCAAATCGCCTTCGGGCATAACAACGCCTTCACGGTTCAGCAGATCTAAATTGATGCCCATGACCATTGGGTTTAATTCCATGGGCAACGCATAATAACCATCCTCATATTTGCCGAGGGAGGCCGCATTTTTGTAAAACGCATCCATCGAAAAGTGATCATCTCTGTCAATCAAAGTGTTCAAGTTTTGCAAAGCACCTACTCTAGCGAGGGTGTCAAAATCGCTGTTAAACACCAAGAACACATCTGGCTCTTCCCCCAGCAACAGCTTTTCAAATAACCATTCGGAGTAATCCTCTTTTAACGTGCCACTGCGGTATTGAATCTTGACGCCGGGGTTGGCGTCAACAAACCCATCGATGGCTTCATCATACAGCATGTAGGCGATGAGATTGGGCACATCCCACACACTGCCGCTAAACAATCCGAGTGTCAACGTGTTGGGTTTGTATTGGTTTTTTACAAACAGAATGCCCGTCGCAAGTAGCACACACAACAGTATACGAAACAACAATGTTCTTCGGCGTTTACTCATGTTCAATCACCAAACCCGACTGCACCGCATAAATTGCGATTTGCGTCCGATTGCTAAATTGCAGCTTGCTTAAAATCGAACTCATATAGTTCCGCACCGTTCCTTCGGATAGGCACAGTTTGGAGGCGATTTCTTTATTGGTAAGACCACTACCCACCATTTTGACCACCTTTGTTTCGGTTTGCCCTAATAGCTCACGGGGGATCGCGTCTACGCGCGGTGTCGTATAATCAGAGTTTGCCATTCGCGAAAACATACCCAATACCTTCGCCGTTACGTCTGCATTCATAATGGCACCGCCCGCCACAACTGTACGGATCGATTTTTCAAGTTCATCTACCGAAACCCCTTTTAACAAGTAGCCGCTGGCGCCATTTCGGAGTGCATTCACCACATAATCATCATCATCGAATGTCGTTAGAATAATGACTTTGATGTCGGGCCACTTCGCCTTCACAATCTCTGTGCATTTGATGCCGTCCATCTCTGGCATGCGAATGTCTAAGAGTAGCACGTCCGGTTTTCTCTCTTTTGTAAGCCGAACCGCCTCGAGGCCTGTCTTCGCTGTGCCGACCACTTCAATGGCATCACGGGCGTTTAACATGATTTCTAAGCTTTCTCGTACAATTTCTTGATCCTCTGCAATTAATACTTTAATTTTACTCATACGATCGACCTCATTTTTAATGGCATTAAAACGGCAACACAAAATCCAACTTCATTTCGTCCAATAAAAATAACCTCTCCATTGAGAGCAAGCATGCGTTCTTCCATGTGGGTGATGCCAAAGCCCTTGACAAAACTTTTACTACCTGTTCCGTTGTCTAGCACTTCCATCTCTACCTCATAATTTTTAAACAAAATACGAATATTGATTTCGGTTGCATTGCTGTGCTTCACTACGTTTGTGGTGCTTTCTTGCACAATGCGGTAGATGGCTTCTTCCTCGTTGCCAGCCAGTTGTGACGAATCGCCTTCTATGGATAAACGCACATCTAGCTTCGTCAACGTTCGTATATCTGCCGCCAGCTTTTCAAGCGCCGGAACCAGTGTGTATTTTTCGATTGCATCTACTTTCAGTTCATGAACAGACCGTCTGACCTCCAACAGACCTTCTCGTGACATGACTTGTATCTTTGAAATATAGGCCTTGGCCATTGCAGGGTTTAGATCCAGCAATGTAAGGCTTGCATCAAGGCCGACCGATATGCCTGTCAGCGTGTGACCCACCGTGTCATGAATTTCTCTCGCCAGACGATTTCTTTCTTTTATTTTGGCTGTTTCTTCTGATAGTTTTGCATAATTTTCGAGTTCTGCATTTGCATATGTAAGCTGTTGTACGGTTGAGTTTAGTTGGGTATAGAGTGCATGGATCACGGTTGTTTCGTCCACTTGCTCTTGCACCATGACGATCATAAACAAAAACAATAAGATTTCGTTGATTGAACTTAAGATACTTTTGATTGTATACACGGTGAACTGTTGCGGTTGGTCATAATAAGAGATCAATTGATCTAACGAAACAACATTGAAAAAGTAAGAAAGGATGTTATAGTCAAACAAAATAAATGCCACGATCGTAACAAAACACAGGATATATTTTAGCGTCTTTTGATCCACATAAAATAGAATGTTAGCAAACGTTAAAAACAGAATGCCTTTGTGAGCAAAGTTTAATGTATAGATAATCGCCATACCAATGAGAATATCAAGCGCACATAAAACGTAGACGGCGTTTTTATTTTTTTTATTCAAAATCTCTCGGAACACGATGTTTAAGACCAACAATGTCAGCAGTAAAAAGCCAATCAGTGCACGTTCGAACGGGGAGAGCAGGATGAGTTTTGTATCTTGAACAAAACTTCTGGCTAAAAAATTATCGCATATACGATAGGTGGCATCGGCACTGATGTATAACAAGAAAACAATCAGCAATACATTGAGTGCCACCATCAAGAGTCGAAAATGATTGTGCTTTATATTCACAAGCGGCATGCCATATCTCACCTTCCAGTTTTTCCATTAAATTCATTATAGCGTTCGTCAATTGTTAATGCAACATGCCATATGTCATAGACCATGTGATAAATGTCATAGACATAGAGTAAAGGGGGTGTCGCCTTGGGGTTATGACAAAAGTCATAGAGAGCCATGACAAAAGTAACGCCATATATATGACTTTGTTCAGCTGTTTTTCATAAAAATAAGCACTATAATGAATAAAAGTTGGGTAATGTATATTTTTTTATTAAGGAGGAATTTTAATGAAATTACTACCTGAAAGAGCGATAAGCTTGCTGATCGCAGTAACGTTAATGTTTTCGAGCATAACCGCCGTGCCGCTCAGGGCAGAGGGAGACCTTGGGATAGATCCGAGTGCACCGGCAATTGCTGAAGATGCAAACGTAACAGAAGAAAGTGGGTTAGCAGAAACACAGGGTACAGACGGCTTAACCGATCCAGCCACGGCAGATCCTCAAATTGTCACTGATCCGGTTGACGACACTGTAATCGAGCCGGATAGCAGCATGGAACACTCCCAAGATGCGAACCTAGAGCACCTTGCGGTAGAACACTTTGTCACAAACCTCAGCGA